>JAFTYR010000063.1 GCA_017461315.1 Burkholderiaceae bacterium
CAAGTTCTTGGTTATATCATAAAATGGATGGCCGTGATGGTAACGGTAAACCTACTGATTTCACACCTGAAGAAGCTCAACAGCTGAAGGGCGCTTTGGTGGATTTGTCAGACCGCATTCGCAGAGCGGCAGATTTGATATGAGGCTTGGGTAGCATATCCACCCATGAACAAAAGTCGCCCGTGGCCTTCGGGCGCATGTAAGGAAGCAGCCTTTCGGGGCTGCTTTTTTTTGTGCAGTTTCGGTCGGGTGGTGGGTTCATTTACACCGTTCCTTGAACCACGGAGGGGAATGTTTTGTTTTGATAAGAAAATACTTATCAAAATGTTTGGTAGTTGATAAGAAAAGTATTATCTTTGTACCGTCATCAAAAAAGAGCTCTTTGAATGACTGACGAAGAAGTGCTAAAGGCACGGATAGATGAGTTGATGGAGAATCTCAACTACTATCTCCGGAACTATAACCGCCTGATAGGGTTAGGTTATCGTAAATCGGTACTGGACGCTGAAATCGAATTGATTCAGTTAGAATTGAAACGGCTTTCGGCATCAGTCCGGTAGAAGGTGGAAGCCTCTCGACGGGGAGGCTTCCTTCGCTTCGTTGATGAATACTCTTACTAATGATAATTGACTATGGGTGTTAAAGAAGATTATTTGAGATTAAAGGAGCGTTGGGTTCAGTCCAAAGGTGCTGAACGTGAGCAAGCGCAAGCAGAATTGGATGCTTTTTTCGATTCATTGTCTGAAGAGGATACACCGTTGTTGGAAGAAGCAGTGAACGAGGATTTCAAGCGGATTCATCAGAAATTGGACGAAGCCAAAGAATTGGGTAAACAGATTCAGATTCGTAAACAACTGGAGTCTGTATTGCCTTTTATCTCTGTGTCTGCTTTGGCTAAGAGTTATTTCGGCAAGAGTTCTTCGTGGTTTTACCAACGTCTGAATGGTAATGTGGTGCATGGCAAACAGGCTGCTTTTACTGAAGATGAATTGAAAACATTGAATAATGCTTTACTGGACATTTCAATGAAGTTGTCCAATGTGGCGTGCTTGCATAATTAAAACTATTTTAATACAATAATTATGGAACGAAATTTTTTTATTAATTCACTAGGATCTGAACTATATCGACATGGTTTTATATCGATGTTCCCAAAGATTACTATAGGAGGTGTCGAACCTGAATTTACATATGCTACTATACAACATGAGCGAAGAAATTTCTTTTGTACTTTATGGTTTAATAAAAATTATAAAGATGTTGAAGTTTTGATAGAAGAAAACCAAAAAGACAAATTGAATGCTTGGCTTGTTCGTTTTTCGATAGAATATGATACATGTTATTATATAGACATAAAAGAAAATGATTATAACGATGATATTGTGCTTCAAGAGCTTGTTAGCATCTTTAGACAGGTTTATCATTCGTTAAGTAAAAAAGAGAACTAATTTATCATTCAAGGGTTTCGGTTAAGGCTGGAACCCTTTTTTATAAACGCCTAAGCGTTTTGCATCAAATACCGAGACGTTTTGTCTTAAACGTGCTGACGTTTTCAAAAAATGTGCTTATATTTGTTGTGCCGAATTTAAACCAATAAAATGAATCCCTTGTCAACGTGTAACCCGTAAAATCGGGTTCCGGGTGGTTCCGGTCGGCGCACGTTGATAAGGGATTCGCCATTTGTATATGGAGCTAAAAGAATTTATCAAAAGTACCATCAAGCAGATTGCTGAGTCAGTTGATGAACTTAATCAAGAGTTTGAAGGTAAGCAGACATTTGTGAATCCAATGAATATATTTGGACTTAAAGAAAATCCTCGTGTGACACATGGATTTAGTGACTATAATGTGACAAACATAGACTTTGACCTGAGTGTAGATGTGGAGAATAAGGAAGGTACTACAGGTAAAGTGGGTGTGTTGGCCAGTGTTATTGGAGTAGGGGTATCTTCTACTGAAGGCCGAGTTCAACATTCGGAGAGCAAAGTCCGGTTTACGATTCCGGTGATTCTTCCTTCCAAGAAACTTGACCCCAATAAGGGTTAACGGTCAAATCCTTTGATGAATCTATATAGGTAGATTGCTTCCTGTGAAATTGAGTAGTTGTTTTGCTTGGATTTAACGGCATACTTGACGCACCGTTCACGCAGACGGCGGTCTCTGTAATTCCGGATGAAGGTGAGAATCTTTTTCATAGGATTTCTTTTTCACAAAGATAGCATTTTAATTCGACAGTGACTAATGTTGGTGAAGTTCTTCAAGGTAGAGTAAAATGTCGTTTTGGGATTGAGACAGAGGCGAACTTTTCTCCTAACACCGAAA
>JAFTYR010000064.1 GCA_017461315.1 Burkholderiaceae bacterium
AATAAGAGAAGGCTTACTTACCCCCCCCCACACAACAGAAGAACCCATCTGGCTATGGCCGGTGAGATTTTCAGCAACGGCTACATAGGTACCACGACGAGTATTAAAAACTTTTTTATATGTCTTGTTCATGTGTTTTTCTCTATAAAAAAACAGCGCACAAATAGAGTAGAAAATCTACCCCCCGAATTAGCACGATATTAAAACTTTTAGACTCAAAACAGTGGAATTATGGGTACTTAATAGTGGTAAACCCTTATGATTTTGTGATTTATTTAAAACACAAAAAATCAAATAAAAACAAGGAATTTATTGACTTCGAACACTCGAATTAGCTTGTTTTTTAGCGGGGGGGGGCGAGAGACTAATTAAAATTTCTCAAGAACCTCCTTGAAAGCCCATTTCCCTCCCTACCCTGTGAATTAGATGGCTCTCTTAAAAGGAGATATTTTCAAAAATTTAATCGATCAACTATTTTTCTCTTAATTTGCCCAAACAAGTAAATAATCGTTCACATCCAAAATTTTCTATCTCATTTAGCATCAATATAGAGATGATCCACGATTGCTAAGATTTACTTTTCAAGAGACCACATGCAAAGAGGCCTACCATCGGTAGACCTCCTTTTACTTTTTATTGCTTAACAACTATCTTAGTTTTTCGTAAGATTTTCCGTTGTCACTGTTTTTAATAACATCTGATTTAAGCGATGTACAAAGTCAGCAGGATCCGCTAACTGTTCCCCTTCAGCAAGTAGTGCCTGATCAAACAATAACTGAGCCCAGTCTGCATCAAACTTACCGTCTTCTTGGAGTCGAGAAACCAATGGATTATTGGGATTCAATTCCAAAATAGGTTTGTTTTCAGGGACAGGTTGACCAGCGGCCTTCATCATGCGGATAAACGCAGGACTTAATGCATTCGGATCGCTCACAATACAAGCTGGAGAATCGGTTAAGCGAAGCGACATACGAACGTCTTGAACCTTTTCACCTAAAGAAGTCTTAAAGTTAGCGATTAAGGACTGGTATTCAGTCTGGAGTTTTTCAACTGCTTCCTTTTCTTCCTTGTCAGACAAGTCACCGAGGTCAAGGTCACCCTTAGCGGCGTTGATAAAGGTCTTACCTTCGAATTCACCCATGTATTGCATGAGCCATTCATCAATTGGACCACCCATCAGTAAGACTTCAACATCTTTCTTCTTAAAGATTTCAAGCAATGGACTGCGAGAAGCAATTTCAGGCGTTTCAGCTACTAAGTAATAAATCCCCTTTTGGCCTTCTTTCATTCTAGAAACGTAGCCTTCAAGGGTAGTACTGGCGACACCACTACTTGCGGTCGAAACGAAACGCAATAATTTTTGAATGCGTTCGCGGTTTCCCACGTCTTCACCAATACCTTCTTTGAGCACATTACCAAAGAGAGCCCAGAACTTATCGTAGTCTGCTACCTTGTTCTTAGCGAGATCTTCCAACATGGATAAAACGCGCTTGGTTGAACCATCACGGATCGTGCGTAAGTCACGAGACTGTTGCAAAATTTCGCGAGAAACATTAAGAGGTAAATCTTCAGAATCAATAACCCCACGGACAAAGCGCATATAGCGAGGTAACAACTGTGAGGCATCATCCATGATGAAAACGCGTTTCACATAGAGTTTGACACCATGCACGCTTTCTCGATCCCAAAGATCAAAAGGCGCTTCACTTGGAACATAAAGCAATTGAATGTATTCGCTCTTACCTTCTACACGGTTATGAGTCCAGCAAAGTGGATCACTCGCATCGTGCGCGACGTGATGATAAAACTCTTTGTATTGTTCTTCTGTAACTTGGTTCTTTGAACGAGTCCATAAGGCTGAACCTTCATTAACAGACTCCCACTCGTTGGTTTCAACCATTTTTTCATCTTTGTACTCATCCTTGAGCATTAAGATGGGTGTAGAAATATGATCGGAATAACGGTTCAAAATATTTTTGAGTTTGAATTTGCTGACTAAATCGCGATCTTCCGGTTTAATGTGCAAAATCACATCAGTTCCGTACTGGTCACGAGTCGTAGATTCAACGCTAAATTCACCCTGACCATCGCTTTCCCAGCAGGTAGCAGAATCAGCGGATTCTCCGGCTTTACGAGTTACTACGGTGACTTTTTCAGCCACGATAAAGGAACTATAGAAACCAACACCAACTTGACCAATCAATTGAGAGTCTTTTTTCTGATCGCCACTTAAGTGAGCGATAAAGTCACGCGTACCACTCTTAGCAATGGTACCGAGGTGATCGATGACTTCAGAGCGAGTCATGCCGATACCATCATCACTAATCGTAATAGTTTGAGCAGTTTCATCGACTCGAATACGGATCGAGGGTTTGGAATCACTGGAAAGAAGTTGTGGATTTTGTAATGCTACAAAACGGAGCTTATCGATCGCATCTGATGCGTTAGAAACCAATTCACGCAAGAAAATTTCACGGTTTGAGTATAGAGAATGCACCATCAGGTGTAGCATTTGTTTGACTTCGGTTTGGAAACCAAGCACTTCTTTTTTTGATTCACTCATTCAAAATGCCTCATATTAGTTAAGTTCGTGCATAAAAATATGGGGATCCTTCTGATTTTTTCAATATCGATTCGTTACAATATTTTTGGTGTATTACCTTATTGAAAGTTTGTACGATGACTAATTGCTCTAAGACTCCACCGATTTCTAAACGTGCACGTGCTTCTACTTGTCCGATTATTCGTAAACTTTTAAAGCTTGCCGTCCAAAACGATATTATTTCCTTTGCTGGAGGTCTTCCCTCTCCTCAGAGTTTCCCAATTGATCGAATTGAAGGGGCTGCGACCACCGTTCTCGAAAACAGTGGCACCCGCGCCTTGCAATATAGTTCAACAGAAGGCGAAATCGCTTTACGCAAGGCAATTGCTGACTACGAAACACAAAAAGGTATTCCAACTGTTGTAGACAATATTCAGATTGTTTCGGGTTCTCAGCAGGCTTTAGACCTACTCGGTTTGGCTTTTATTGATGACGATGCACCCATTGCCGTTGAAAGTCCAACTTATTTAGGTGCTTTGCAGGCCTTTAATCTTTATAACCCAAAGTATGTCTCGCTTCCAACCGATGAATACGGTTTAAATCCCGATTTAATCGATGAAAAATTCCGTGGTATCCGTTTTGCTTATGTCATGCCGACGTTCCAGAATCCAACCGGCTTGACGATTTCAGAAGAAAGACGCAAAAAATTAGCTGAAAAAGCTCGTGAATACGATTTCTGGTTAATCGAAGATAATCCTTATGGCGAATTGTGGTACGACAAGGAACCAGCTCCTTCTTTAAGAGCTTATGCTCCAGAGCGCACAATTACATTAGGAACCTTCTCTAAGATTTTGGCTCCAGGCCTTCGTTTAGGTTTCATCATTGGTCCTAAAGATGCTATGGAACCGATGACGATGTTAAAGCAAGCCGTTGATTTACATACATCAACGTTTTCTCAGTTGATTTCTGCACATTGCTTAGAAAACAATCTAATGACAGAACACATGCCAAGCGTAAGAGCCCTTTATCGCTCTCAGTGTCAGGCCATGCTTTCTGCACTTCAAACCCATATGCCTGAAGGTGTGACTTGGTCTAAACCAGAAGGCGGTATGTTTATTTGGGTCACACTTCCAAAATCCATCAATACCGATGTTTTAATGGAAGAAGCTATTGAGAGAAAAGTTGCTTTTGTTCCAGGTTCCGCTTTCTATGCTAAGGACCCTGAATATCATCGCTTACGCCTTTCCTTCGTCACCGTTCCAACCGACAAGATCGAAAAAGGCATCCAGGATCTGGCTCAATTAATCAAAGAAAAACTTTAATTTAAGTTCCTTGAAAACTCGCCCCGCTCAGTATGACTAAACGGGGCGTTTTTAATAAATTGTCTTAATTTCTAAAATTAGCTTTCCGGAAAGATTTCAGCCGGCACTGCATTCTTAGCCTTTTTATCGCTTGTATTCGGATGCAATTCCAAGAACTTCCATTTCGCTGGAACGACCTTTCCTTTTCGAGCACGGCGACAACGGTATTCTTCAACGAGTCTTGGACCGATGACTAACTCTTGACGCTTATCGCCTCGTCCCTTACCGACAACGACAACTCCGTTGGCAGAACAAGGTGTAATCGCTACCATCTTTTCACCGAGCGACAAATCAATCAATTGAACCCCCTTACCACCACTTGGACGAGAACCTACTTCTTGGCGATCAAAGACCACAAGGCGTCCCGTTTCCGACAACGCACTAAAGTAAGTAGCGGATTCATCTACCGGGTAGATACCCAAAATTTGAGCATTCGGAGCTAATTCAAAGAAGGTTTTACCCGCTTTTTGTCGAACCACTAAATTCGACAATGAACAGGTAAAGCCCATACCGTTATCCGATGCGATCAAAAGCGGTTGCTTTACGTTTCCAGCAAACCAGCTAACCGGTTGATCATCGTCAACAAACTGAACAAAAGCACTGATATGAGTACCATCACCTCGAGCGCTCGGTAATTCTGATACCGGTACTGAATACACGCGTCCTGTATTGGAAATCAAGACTAACTGATCGACAGAGCGACATTCAAAGGATGTCAGGTACGCATCTCCCAACTTAAAGCCACTCGTTGTCACATTAGCGCCGTGGCCAGTACGGCTACGAATAAAACCCTTTTCAGAGATGATCACTGTAACTGGTTCGTCTACCACACGAGGTGCAGAAAGCGTTGCCGTTTTGGCTTCTTCGATGAGGGTACGTCTTTCATCACCGTACTTTTCAGCGTCAGCTAAAAGTTCATCGATAATCTTGCGATTTAAGCGATTTTCATCGGACAAGAGTAAACGTAACGATTTCGCTTCTTTTTGCTTCTGTTGTAATTCTTTTTCAAGCTTCAAGTCTTCCATTTTGGCTAATTGGCGTAACTTGATTTCCAAAATATCTTCAGCTTGTCGATCACTTAAAGCAAATCGAGCCATTAAATCGGCCTTTGGATCATCGCTTTCTCGAACAATGCGAATAACTTCATCGATCGAAACTAAAATCAGCAAGCGACCTTCCAAAATATGGATACGATTTTCAAGGGCTTCGAGGCGATTTTCAGTGCGTTTTCTAACCGTCTGAGTTCTAAACTGAATCCACTCTTGAAGAACATCCATCAAGCCTTTTTGCTTCGGTTTACCATCAAAACCGATAATGATCATATTGAATTTGCAACTAGACTCTAAACTGGTCTTAGCAAAAAGCGTATTGACGAATTCGTCACGGTTAACCATCTTTGAACGTGGTTCAAAAACCAAGCGCACATCCACGTCTTTATCGGATTCATCACGAACCTTATCGAGTACATTGAGCATCAAGAGTTTTTCTTGAGCTTGTTTTGCCGATAAAGTCTTTTTACCCGAAGGTGGTTTTGGATTGGTTAAATCTTCGATTTCAGACAAAATATTTTGTGCTGAAACCTTATAAGGCAATTGGGTAACAACCAATTGCCACTGACCACGAGCCAATTCTTCAAAATGGTAAACCGCACGCATCTGAAGTGAACCGTAACCCGTACGATACACTTCACGGATATCAGAAGCAGATGAAATTACTTGAGAGCCACCCGGGAAATCCGGTCCCGGCATGATTTCGAGTACTTCATCGAGCGTTGCTTCT
>JAFTYR010000011.1 GCA_017461315.1 Burkholderiaceae bacterium
GGTACGCGTCCAAGCATATTTTTTGCTTCACGCCCAACAGCTCTCACATCAATTTTATTGCTGTTACTTTTATCCGTACGAACCGCTACTACACTCGGCTCATCCAATACCATTCCTTTATCTTTGCAATAAATCAAGGTATTAGCCGTTCCCAAATCAATTGCCAAGTCATTTGAAAAATAGCCACGAAGAGCTCCAAACATTAATTTCTCCCTAATCCCCGCCTGACAGGTAAATTTCGCTAATATAGTGAAACAGAATAAAGGTAAATGATAGACTAAAAGTGTTGATTCAGTCCTTTTTCTATTTGACTGTTACGCGTAGAAACAAGAGTTAACTTACGTTTTTCATTAAATTTTATCCAATGGCACTTACTCTTAATGATATTCGCCAAATTTCTAATTTGGCACGTATAGATCTTTCAGACGAGAGCGCACAAAAACTTCTCGTTGAACTTAATGATATTCTTCGGATGGTTGAACGCATTCAATCCATCGACACCACCGGGGTCGAACCCATGCCTCATCCCTTTGGAGGTCAACAGAGATTACGTGAAGATGTTGTCTCTGAGGAAAATCATCGCGAAGAAAATATGAAAAATGCCCCCGATGAAATGGAGGGGCTTTTCCTTGTACCAAAAGTTATCGAATAATTGACCTATTAATATGACAGATATAACTCGTTTGACCGTTGCAGAAACCCATCGTCTGCTCTCAGATAAAAAAGTATCTGCGGTCGAAGTTGCTCAGGCTTATCTCAATAAAATTCAAGGTTCAGATCTTAATGCTTATTTAAGCGTTAATGCTGATGCCACACTAGAACAAGCTCGTCATGCAGACCAACTTATCGCCGAAGGGAAAGCTGGCACATTGACTGGGATTCCGATCGCTCACAAGGATATTTTTGTGACTCGCGAATGGCCTAGTACCGCTGCTAGTAAGATGCTTGAAGGCTACATGAGTCCTTTCGATGCTACCGTTGTTGAACAACTCAAATCCGCTGGAATGGTTTGTCTTGGTAAGACTAATTGCGATGAATTTGCGATGGGTTCGACCAATGCAAATAGTGCTTATGGAAAAACATTAAATCCTTGGAATAAGGATGTTGTTCCGGGTGGTTCTTCAGGTGGTTCCGCCTCTTGTGTCGCAGCTCGCCTTGCACCGGTTGCCACAGCTACTGATACGGGAGGTTCTATTCGTCAGCCAGCGGCTTTCTGCGGTGTAACCGGTATTAAACCAACATACGGCCGTCCAAGTCGTTGGGGTATGATTGCTTTCGCTTCCAGTTTAGATACCGCTGGTGTGATTGCTCAAACAGCAGAAGATTGTGCGCTCGTACTTTCTAAGATGATTGGCTTTGATCACCGTGACTCTACAAGCATTGAGCTCCCCTCAGAAGATCTGACTGCATCATTGAATAATGGTGTTAATGGATTACGAATTGGAGTTCCTCGTGCATGGCTCGATAAAGTAAATCCAGAACTTAAGAAGTCTATCGAAGAAGCTTTGAACGAATACCAAAAACTGGGCGCAAAACTAGTCGATATCGAGCTACCTACTGCAGATTTAGGTGTACCGGTTTACTACATTATTGCTCCTGCAGAAGCCAGCTCTAACCTGAGCCGATTCGATGGTGTTCGCTATGGTCATCGTGCAGAGAAATACGATGACCTACTAGACATGATTAAACGTAGTCGAGACGAGGGTTTTGGTGCTGAACCAAAGAGAAGAATTCTCATTGGTACTTACGTCCTTTCTCATGGATATTACGATGCTTATTACATCAAAGCTCAGCGCGTACGTCGTTTGATCGCAGAAGAATTCGATCGTACATTTGCGAACCTCTGTGATGTTATTGCAACACCTGTTTCTACAGATGCGGCTTTTGGTTACGAAGACAACAAAGACCCTCTTTCTTTGTATCTCAGCGACCTTTACACCGTTCCGGGTTCTCTCGCAGGCCTTCCTAGCATGAGCATTCCTTGTGGCATGAGCTCAAAAGGTCTTCCTTTCGGTCTGCAACTTATTGCTCCAAAATGCGCTGAGTCCCGTATTTTAAGTGTTGCCCACGCCTTCCAAAAAGAGACAGATTGGCACACAAAAGCTCCTATAGGTTACTAAAAGTTTGAGGATTATTTTATGGAATGGGAAGTTGTTATCGGACTAGAAACTCACGTCCAACTTTCAACTGCTACTAAAATCTTTTCTGGTGCTCCCCGTGCATTCGGTTCCGAACCTAATACACAAGCTTGTCCTATAGATTTAGCTTTACCTGGTTGTTTACCGGTTTTAAACAGAGAAGCAGTTGATAAGGCAATTCGTTTTGGTATCGCAGTTGATGCAAAGATTGCAAATCAATCTGTATTTGCCCGTAAAAATTACTTTTATCCGGATCTTCCAAAAGGCTATCAGATCAGCCAATTCGAACATCCTGTTGTTGTTGGAGGACATCTATCCTTCCCTGTGGAAGCCAGCGATGGAACCGTCTATACAAAAACAGTAAGACTTACTCGTGCCCATCTTGAAGAAGACGCCGGAAAGAGTATTCACGGAGTTATTCACGGAAAAACCGGAATTGACTTGAATCGCGCTGGTACTACTTTGATTTAAATTGTTAAATAACCAGACATAAGAAGTTCAGAATAAGCAGTAGATTATGCCAAATCTATTCATGACTTAGTTGTTTGGATCGGCATTAGTGATGGCGATATGCAAAAAGGGAACTTCAGATGTGATGCGAACATTTCGATTCGCCCGAAGGGCCAACAAGAATTCGGTACACGAACTGAAGTAAAAAATCTCAATAGTTTCCGCTTCCTGCAAGCTGCGATTGAGTACGAAGTCCAACGTCAAATTGAAGTGATTTCTGATGGACAAAAAGTCATACAAGCAACCATGCTTTATGATCCAGATCAGAATGAAACTCGTCAGATGCGTTCGAAAGAAGATTCTATGGATTATCGCTATTTCCCAGATCCCGATCTTCTCCCATTGAATATCTCTGACTGTTGGATTGAATCTGTTCGTCAGAACATGCCCGAGCTACCTCAAGCCATGCGTAGTCGATTAATCCAAGAATATGGCTTAAAAGACTCAGATGCTCATCAGTTAACTTCAGATCGAGAGTTAGCAACCTATTTTACAACGGTGGCTGATACGATTAAAGATCCTAAAATTGCATCAAATTGGATCCGTGGCGAGTTACTCGCTGCGCTCAATGAGGCAGAATTACACATCAGCCAAAGTCCTGTATCTGCGGAACAATTCGCTCAAATTTTGAAACGATTTATTGATGGTACCTTGAATCAGAAGGGAGCCAAAACCGTATTTACTGAAATTTGGAACCACGATGGAGACGATGTAGACCAAATTATTGAGGCTAAGGGGTTAAAACAAATTTCTGATACGGGGGCAATCGAGGCTGCTATCGATCAAGTTCTTCTTGAAAATCAGAAGATGGTAGATGAATATAAATCCGGTAAGGACAAAGCCTTCAACGCGTTGGTAGGTCGAGTTATGCGAGCTACTAAAGGAAAGGCAAATCCGGCTCAAGTAAATGAAATTCTGAAGCAAAAACTTGGATAATCATCCATTGATTGCAGATGAAGATCCTTTAAAGAAGCAGACCCCGTTCAATTGAATGGGGTTTGCTTAATAGTCACAAGGTAAATAACATCCTTTATTTCCTTGTTTTTTTCTTATCGAGACACTCCGTAGCGCTGACGATAGTCTTCAATAGCAGAGCTAAAGGCAGAAATCATTGGATCTTCTGCATTCTGTAAATACAAAAGAAGATCGCTCAAAGATGCAATCGCAATTACTGGCATTTTGTATTTATTTTGTACATCTTCTACTGCTGACACACGTTCAACGTTTTCGGCAGTACCTGCACATTCCATACGATCTAACGCAATCAACACACCTGCAGGATTGGCACCGTTGGAGTGAATGATCTCAACGGATTCACGCACGGATGTTCCTGCAGAGATCACGTCATCAATAATTACAACATCACCCTTTAATGGGGCTCCGACAACTGTTCCACCCTCGCCGTGATCTTTCTTTTCTTTACGGTTATAAGCAAAAGGAACATCACATCCTAACTCTGATAAACGAATTGCAACAGCTGCGGCTAAAGGGATTCCCTTGTAAGCCGGACCAAAAATCATGTCAAACTTAATGGCTCCACTCTCTTTGGCTTTGAGTAAAGTTCGTGCATAAAAATCTGCTAATTGCCCCAATGTGCTTCCTGTATAAAACAAGCCTGCATTGAAAAAATAAGGCGATAGTCTTCCTGCTTTTGTTTTAAACTCTCCGAATCGAAGAACATTGGTCTTAATTGAAAATTCGATAAACTGTTGTTCTAATGTTGACATATCAATCCCTGTTGTCAGAATATTGGCATATTCTGTTATTGTAACTTTTTCAGTAGGTTTCTCCATTGCTTCGCATCATTACAATTAATGCTAACGGTATCCGTAGTGCCACTCAGAAAGGGCTATTTTCTTGGATTTCAAAGCAAAATGCAGATTTCATATGTATTCAAGAATTAAAAGCTCAGCAAAGGGATTTATCTGAAGAGCTCCAACAAATCCCCGGATACCATTACTTTGCCCACTACGCAGAGAAAAAAGGATATTCAGGATGTGCTATCTATTCACGTCACGTACCCATAAATATACAGCAAGGATTTGGAAGTACAGAATTTGATCCTGAAGGAAGATTTGTTTCTTTAGAATTTCCAAACCTCGTGTTAGTGAGCACTTACTTTCCTTCTGGTAGCTCATCTGACGAACGACAACAGGCTAAATTTCGCTTTCTTGATGAATTTTTAACCTTACAAAGTAAGTTAAAAAAAGGAAAAGAAATTATTCTTTGTGGTGATATCAATATTGCACACAAAGAAATAGATTTAAAAAATTGGAAAGGAAATCTTAAAAATTCAGGATTTCTTCCTGAAGAACGAAATTGGCTTACCCACTTATTTGATCACGAAGGTTGGGTTGATGTCTTTCGCTTGCTAAAAAAAGAAGGCGATTTATACACCTGGTGGAGTAATCGAGGACAAGCTCGAGCCAAAAATGTTGGATGGCGTATTGATTACCATATTGCCACGCCACAAGTTGCTTCTTCAGCAAAAAGTGCCGATATCTATACACAGGAACGTTTTTCCGATCATGCACCTCTTACGATCGATTATGACTGGAGTATTGAATAATCTTATGAAAGCTGAGCAATTATTATTTTCACAAGGCTTTGGTACTCGATCGGAATGTCGAAATTTGATTTTTTCTGAGAAACTTACATTTAATAATGAAGTAATTGAGTCTCCTGAGACTGAAATTTCTATTGAAAATGGACAAGAATTTACGGTCAATGGAGAAGTCTGGCCTTACTACGAGAAAGCTATCCTCGTAATGAATAAGCCGATTCATTACGAGTGTTCAACCAAACCGCAAAGTCACCCAAGTGTGAATTCTCTTTTACCCTCTCCTTTACGAACCAGAGGACTTCAACCTGTTGGTCGGCTCGATGAAGATACAACAGGATTATTACTCTTTACGGATAATGGGCAACTAAATCACTATTTAACTCACCCGAAAAGAAAAGTACAAAAAGTTTATAAAGTTGGACTGAAATATCCTGCCACTCCAACTTTTATTGAAAAACTTTTAAAAGGTGTCGTCCTTAAGGATTCCCCGGATGTGATTCGCGCAGATCGTTGCGACTTAGTCGATAGTTTGACCATTCATTTAGCTGTATCGCAAGGAAAGTACCACCAGGTGAAGCGTATGATCGCTGCGGCCTCCAATCGTGTCGTGTCCCTTCACCGCATTCAATTTGGAAAACTATCTCTTCCCTTGCAACTTGAATCGGGTAAATGGCTGTGGGTAACGAATGCTTCGGAGATTCTCTAACATGCGACTCTATGCTATTGGAACTTCATATCTCAGATCTCTTTCTGTTTACAGAAATCCCATGTGTATTCGTATGTTTTTTCTGGGATTTTCCTCTGGCCTACCGTTACTTTTAATACTTGGAACACTTAGTTTTTGGCTCAGAGAAGCGGGTATTGATTTAAAAACCATTGGTTTTATGTCCTGGATTGGACTGATCTATGGTTGTAAGTGGCTGTGGGCTCCACTGGTTGACTCCTTAAAGATTCCCTTTTTATCGAATCGAATAGGGCAAAGAAAAGCTTGGTTATTGATTTCTCAATTAACCGTCATGATTGGATTATTGGGACTTTCTATGGGAGATCCCCGAAACGGTTTATATTGCATTGCTGTTTTTGCATTAATCACCGCCTTCGCTTCAGCAACTCAAGACATTGCTCTCGATGCCTATCGTATTGAAAGCGCCGACTCGTCTTTACAAGGAGCCTTAGCTGCGACCTATCAAACCGGATACCGATTAGCCATGATTTGGTCGGGTGCCGGTGCCTTTGCCCTCGCATCTTTTTACGGAGGAGATAACAATCAATACTCTCAGACCTCTTGGTCTTTTGCCTACATTGTTATGGCTCTATCTATGGTTGTTGGTCTATTGACTACAATATTTTCTCCCAACCCAATAAAAAAAGAAGTCGCTATACAAACGACTTCAAAAGGAAAACGAATCCAAAGGTTCAAAAATTGGATACAAAGAACTTGCATCCAACCCTTTACTGACTTTTTCTATCGGTATCGCTGGCAGGCTATTATCATTTTGCTATTTATCGCCACCTATAGAATCAGCGATATCGTAATGGGGGTTATGAGTAATCCTTTTTACCAAGACCTAGGCTTTTCCAAACAAGAAATCGCTACTATTTCAAAAATATTCGGACTCTTTATGACGTTATTAGGGGCCTTTGCTGGTGGAATTCTAGTTATACGGATTGGTTTATACAAGGCGCTTCTTTTAGGAGGAATCCTTTCTGCTGTATCCAACTTGCTATTTGCAACTCTAGCTTCTATTGGACACAGCATCCCATTTCTGATTTTTACGATTTCAGCAGACAATTTATCGAGTGGTATTGCGAGCGCATCCTTTATTGCGTACCTTTCCAGCCTCACCAATACAAACTACTCAGCAACCCAATACGCTCTGCTTTCCTCCATCATGCTCGTATTACCTAAATTCACCGCAGGATTCTCAGGAATACTCGTTGAAACTGTTGGCTACGAAGAATTCTTCATCCTAACAGCGATACTCGGTATTCCATCCCTAGTAACCATTTTGTGTTTGATGCGACTTAAGGTATAACGAACCTTTGAGTTAATGCGCTTTATTCTTATCGGATTTCGATCCTACTTCGGTCGCTTCGTCGAGCTCTGGAATAGGGTAGCCGTGAACTTCATAAGCAATTTCTGCAATACATGAGGAAAGATCAGAAAGGGCTTCAGGAAGATTTGCAAAAGGCACGTCTTGATCTAATTCACTTTTTACTTCAGCAAAATCACCTAAAGCATCCTTAGGTAAGTGTCGCATAATCCCCATCAATGAAGAAATAATTTGAGGATTCGTACTATTTAATAGTTCTGGCCACTGTTGCGAAGCCTCTAGGAATCCCATAGCAAAAGGCTCTAAAGCAGCGATCGCAAGAGCACCCCCGATAGGCTTACCATTTTCATCTTCCAACTCAAAAAAAGCTGGATCGAGAAGTTCTGAATTTCTCAAAACTTCACCAATTTCGGTATATCGTTTTTTTAAGAGTTGAACCAAACGCCTATCAGCTTCTGCGTTTCCTGTTGTTGATTTAGCTCCAACGGTCGAAAAAACCATACCAATCCAATCACACATTCTCGGTTCTTTCTTCAGCAGATGAATTGCTGTCATAAAACCATCTGCTTCACAAACATCCATAGGTGCATTTTTTTCATCAATACCGGCTAGGAGTTCATCAATTTCAACAAATTCTTCTGGTGACAATTGAGTTCTTTGTGCTTGAGAATTATTCATACTTACAGCCCTCTACAAATTTCTTTATTACTTTTTTTATCGTTGTGGTATCACTTATGGAAAGTATTTTTTTGGCTAATCGTTCGCAATCTTTTTTAGATACCGATCGAACCACTTCTTTGACTTGCGGGATTTGCATCGCAGCCATTGATAGTTCCTTGATACCCAATCCAACGAAAAATGGCGTTAGTTCCGGTTGACCACCCATTTCTCCGCAAATAGATACAGGTTTATTTAAGCGATTAGCATGCCGTATCACATTAGCAATTAAGCCCAAAACGCTTGCATGATATGGTTCATAAAGAGGTGCTACGGTAGGATTACCTCGGTCCACCCCTAACGTATATTGAATTAGATCATTAGTCCCAATCGAAGCAAAATCAACCTCTTTCAAAAAAGGTGTTGGACGAAATGCCACGCCCGGAAGTTCAATCATAATTCCGATAGGTATATCCTCTTTACAGGCATCACCTCTCATTTTTAGTTGCTTTTTGGCTATTTCAATATACTTTTTCGCTTCACGGATTTCCTCAACACAGGAAATCATCGGCAATAAAATCCGAACATTCCCTTTTACAGAGGCTCGTAAAATCGCTCGAATCTGAATTAAAAAAAAGTCTGGGTTAGCCAGAGAAAAACGAATCGCTCTTTGACCAAGGGCTGGATTATCTTCTTTGGGATTGTCATCTTTTAGAAGCACTTCGTTTTTTCTTGCTTCTTGATTTAATATTTTGTCTCCACCAACATCTAAAGTACGTATGGTCACCGGACGACTACCCATAGTCTTAATAAGACTACTATATTGTTCAAACTGTTCGTTTTCATCCGGCAAACCATCTCTTCCCAAAAAGAGATATTCACTGCGGAATAAACCAACACCTTGTGCACCTTGATGCAATACTTCCTCTAATCCTGTACACATTGCAACATTAGCAAAAAGTTGCAATCGATGGTGATCAATTGTCTCTGCAACACGACGCCTTGCCCGATAGTACCTTGAATATTGTTTTTCCTGCTCTTCTACTTGAGTAAGAATGTCTCTTTTTTCTTCTTCAGTCGGATTGCAAACCACTATCCCCGAAAAAGAATCAATGAAAACTTCCTGTCCATTTTTTATCTGTTCTCGAGCTCCGGAAATTCCTACTATCGCCGGAATAAAAAGTGTTTGTGATAGTACCGCTGTGTGCGAAGTCACACCACCTTTTTCAGTAATAATTCCAACTAACTCTAGCTCTTCGTATTCTGTTAACCAAATGACATCTGCAAGAGATAAATCACTTGTCACCAAGATAACTTCGTCGCCTTCTTCATGAACCGTATCTCTCAATTGGTTAGAACGCCCCTGAAGTTCTTCCTGCAGTCGATCAACAACATGTTCAATGTCATAACCACGCTCTGACAGATAAGAATCCGGAAGTTTTTCGAATACTTTTTTTATTTCTTCTAAATATTGAACCAATGCCCATTCCACATTGATCAATTTGCTTCGAATAATTCGTTCCACACCAGTTCGAAGCATCTCGTCATTGACCAATTGACGAAACATTTCCAAAAAGGACTTAACTTCCTTTGGAGCCCGTTTAGGGGTACGTTTCATCATGTTGGAAATATCACGATTTACCGAATTACGTGCCTTATCAAACCGATCAAGTTCTAACGATATTGAATCTTTTTCAATACCGTATTGTGGGAGCTGTAAGGAAGATCCTGCCATGACTCTGGCTCGACCAAACCCAACCCCACTTGAAATACCCAATCCTTTTAGTTCAAGTCGAGATGGGGCTATCTTATGGGGCATACTCAATCCTCACCAAAACCACTATCAAAAAGTTGCTTAATTTGGGCAATGGCGTCCTGTTCGTCAGTTCCATCTGCAGTAATCGTTAATTCAGTTCCTTTGGAAGCGGCTAAAAGCATAACACCCATAATGGATTTACCATTCACTTCTCTTTCGTCTTTACGAATTCGAATATCACAAAGAAATTCATTCCCTTTTTGAGTGAGCTTCGCAGCAGGTCTCGCATGCAATCCCAGTCGATTCAAAACCGTCACATTTACACTAATCATCGTACTTTAGAACCCTACAGTCGTCTTTACGTCTTTAGCTTTTTCTAATAAATCCCCTAATGGCAAATTTCGATTACCTATCAATTTAAAAAGTAAGGGCATACTTAGGGGATAAATGGTAGGTATCGACTCACCCTTACAGGCAATACCCGCCATATTTGCCGGGGTTGCACCGGGTATATCCTGAATCATAACAATTTGTTCCGTCTTTAAAGATAGGCGAGCTTGTCGTATTTTATTAACGATCTTGTCTTGAGCCTCATCAGAATCAATATCTACAAACACACATTCTGGTACCACTCCAAAGATCTTTACGAGAGCCTCTTGGAAAGCCATCCCGATTGGGTTATGTGCAATAATCAGAAAACCATTCTTCACTCTATTTTCCTAGAAATAGATTTACTAACCCTAGTAATCTGTCACTTGGGTTACGTAGACAAGTAAAATAAAAAAACATCGGTATAGATTTTAAAGGAGTCGCATATGTCGATTATCACATTTCGATCTAAAGCAGCTGGTGAACTCCACATGTTTCACGAAACAGCCGAAAAAATATTCAAAATAATCGGAAAACCTTTAAGAGGACAGGGAGTACTGACTCCAGAAGAGTTTCCGCAAGCAATCGAAGCTATTAAGGCTGAGATTGAACGAGAAAAAGCGATTAGACAAGCTTATAAGGAAAAAGAGGATCGCGAATTTAAGCAAGGGTTACTAGACCCTCAAAATAAAAAAGAAATCCCAGTATTCTTTTCTCAACGGGCTTATCCTTTTTTAGAAATGATCGACTACGCAATGAAAGCCAATGAACCGATTTCTTGGGGCATTCCTTAATAGCGCCAAAAAGATCTCGTAAATAGTACTAGAACGGTAAACAACTCTAATCTTCCTAGTACCATTAAAGCACAACAAAAGAGGACCTGAACATCATTCAATGTACTGAAGTTATGAGCTGGTCCTATTTGTCCCAATCCTGGTCCCAGGTTATTCAAGCAAGTGAGCGACGCTGAAAAAGCGGTGATTCCATCCAAGCCTGTAAATAGGAAAAACAGTGTACTAATAATCGCTACAGCGATATAAAGCATTAAAAAGGCTAGAACCGAAAAAATCACTGAGGATTGTACAACTCGTCCATTAATCACCAAGGGGCAAACAATTCTTGGATGAAGAATTTTCTTAAACTCTAAACTTCCTTGTTTAATCAATGCAATGAGACGTATCATCTTAATACCCCCACCAGTAGAACCCGCACATGTTGCAAAGCAAGAACCTAAAAGTAAAAGTATTTGGACGGTAATTGGCCAAGATCCATAGTCGGCATTTGCAAAACCGCTAGTACTCACAACAAAAATCGTATTGACAAATGCGTAATAAAGAGTATCACCTAGATTTTCGTAAACACCTCGATACATCAAAAGAATCGTGACAACGGCAGATATCAATAGGCATGAGATAAACCAGAATCTAACTTCAATGTCTTTGAAATAACTCGTAATCGACTTCTTTTTCCAGAAAAGGAAATGTACAGCAAAGTTGATTCCACTGATTAAACAAAAGAAGGCCGCGACCAAGCCTACTGCCCGCTCAGACCAATAAGCAAAGCTCAGATCGTGCGATGAAAACCCACCCAATGACACGGTTGTAAACATATGCATCACCGCATCCCCCCAGTCCATACCGGCAAAATGAAAACATACGGCACAAAGAAGGGATATAAAGAGGTAGATCAAATAGAAAGCTTTTGCAGTATCTGCTATACGCGGAGTTAATTTCCCCTCTTTTATCGGCCCTGTTGTTTCAGCACGGAATATCTGTGCACCACCCACGCCCAATAGTGGAAGGATAGCGACAGCCATGACCAAAATACCAATACCACCCAACCATGACAACATACATCGCCAAAAATTGATACTGAAAGGAAGATTATCCAGATTAGGAATGATCGTGGCACACGTCGTGGTTATGCCACTAGTTGCTTCAAAAAATGCGTGGATAAACGTTAAATGAGGAACTTCCACATACAAAGGAATTGTGGCAAAAAAGGAAAGCAATAACCACGTAAGGGTTACCAAAAGAAAACCATCTCTTGGAATTAACTCTCTTCGGAAACGTCTCGTTAATAACCATAAGACAAATCCAGTTCCAAACGTAATACAAAAAGATAATTCAAAACCAGAATGTGCTCCATCGTTTTTCCAATAAGAAAGAATCAAAGGGATGAGCATCGATGCAGAAAAACCAATGATTATGGGCCCTAATACATTCAGGACAGGTAAAAACATGAGTTTCAAAAAAGGAACCATGATCATCAAAAAAATTAGAAAAAGCTAACAGATGGAGAAAATAGTTTTTCAATCGAAGATATTTTTTGTTTATTTCCAACAAAAATAATAAAGCGATCCCCACTTTCGACAACTAAATCGTCCTGAGACATATGAACATTGAGTTTCCCACCTTCATTACGAACTAGACAACCAAAAGCTGTACCTTCCGGAAAGTTAATTTCTCGTAATTTTTTCCCAATAATTTTGGAATTTTTATTCGTTCCGTGAGCAACCATTTCAAGAACTTCCGCTCCACCTCTTCTTAGAATATGAACAGACACAACATCTCCATGTCGAATATGTCTAAGAAGGTCAGACAAAGTAGCTTCTGTTGGGGAAAGGGCGATATCAATACTAGTCCCTTCAACCAAATCCAGATAATTCGTTCGATTAATTAAAGCTATGGCTCGGTGCGCACCTAATTTTTTTGCCAATAGACAACTCATCACGTTGTCTTCATCATCGTTACTAATTGCGATAAATAAATCGGTGTTCGCAATCCCTTCATTGACAAACAACGATTCATCGGTCATTTCTCCATGAAGAACAAGAACAGAACTCGACAAATGTTGAGAAAGATATAAACATCTTGCTTGATTTGAATCAACCAGTTTAACGTTATAACTTCCCCCTCCATCTGTTTCAATATTGTCAAGAGATTTCGCTAGTTGCAACCCTAAACTACCACCACCAACAATCATCACTCTATCGGACTTACGTAACTTGCGACGAAATTGTTGGATAACACTTTTCGCATTCTCCGGAGAAACAAGGATAAACACCTCATCCCCTGCTTCAATGACGGTCGATCCTGCCAGACTTTCTTCTCGGAACTTTTGTCGGTACACTGCAACAACACGAGTTTGCACTTCGGGTAATAATTCACGTATGTATTTGATGGGTTTACCATCCATATTTGAATTTTTTACCACTTTTACATTGATTAATATCACTCCTTTAAATGAAAACTCAATAACCTGAAGGGTTTCTGGATATCTTATAAGTTCAACAATGTAGTCTGTGACCGCTCTTTCTGGCCAAATAATAGAAGTCGCTCTAAAGCCTTGTGTAGACAATAAGGCTGGATATTCCCTTAGCTCATCATTTCGTACTCGGGCAATACGAGAAGGCACATTAAAAAGTTGTTCTGCTAGAAGGGTAATTGCTAGATTCGTTTCATCATTAGCAGTTACGGCAACGACCATATCGGCATCCGCCGCTCCAGCATCCGCAAGCGTTGATGGTGATGTCGCATCTCCAACAATTCCTCTAAGGTCGTAGTTCGATTGGATTTCATTAATTCGGGATTCATTTGTGTCCACGATCGTAATATCGTTCGATTCTGACACCAAATTTTCAGCAACAGATGTCCCTACTTTTCCCGCACCGACAATTAAAATCCTCACCGATTACCACCTGTATTGTTAGTGATTTAACTCATTACCCCGTTCATTACTTCGAGACCGTCCCACATCCAATCCGAGTTGCTTCAATTTACGATAAAGATGTGTTCTTTCTAAGCCAGCTGACGAAGCCACCTTGGTCATACTATTATTTTCTTTACGCAATAAATTTAAGAAATAAATTCGCTCGAATTGATCCCTAGCTTCACGTAAAGGCGCATTAAAGTCGATTGCCGACATTAAAGAAGTAAGGGCATCGGATTTATGTTCAATGATGCGAGCATGAACCGGGGCATTTACCGAACTTGCCGGCAAATTTTGTTGCAAAATATTCTGGGTATGCGAGGTACCAATCTTAGGTTCATCTGAATTTTTATCTAGAGCGGTTTTCACGGACGAAATCAGTCGAGACAAAGCAATTGGCTTCTCAAGAAAATCTACAGCCCCGAATTTAGTTGCTTCAATTGCAGTATCTAAGGTCGCATGACCACTCATCATGATAACAGGAACATCTAGATGACCTCCTGAACTCCATTCTTTCAGAAGAGATATTCCATCATTATCGGGCATCCATATATCCAGTAAAACTAGATCTGGATGTCGTTTTGTCATAGCAAGACGTGCTGCACCAGCATTCTCTGCCAACTCAACCGTATAACCTTCATCAGACAGTATTTCAGATAAAAGTTCCCGAATACCAATTTCATCGTCTACGACAAGAATTACCGCCATATCTGTATTAAATAAAACAACAACTAATAGTTAATTTTACCGAAGAGACAACCGTTTTCCATCACTTTCAACAAAGAGCCTAAATACCATGGAAACTGTTGCCCCCAAAAGGGTTCCATTTTCGTCTTGAATATTTTCCACAGAAACCGTCGCTCCGTGTTCTTCGGCAATCTTTTTGATCATAGGTAAACCAAGACCGGTACCAGACACTTTCGTTGTCACGTAAGGTTCAAAAGCATGTTCTAGAATCTGTGAAGAGAAGCCTGTTCCATTATCTTCGAACCTCAATTCAACGCCACTCACACTTTTATCGTCAACACCATCAACTTTACGGACCAATACTTTTACAACTAGTTCACGATCTGGTTTCGTTGCCTCCATTGCATTAGAAAACAGATTATGAAGTGCCTGGCGAAGTTGATTGGGATCCCCTTCTATTTCAGGAACAGAGTCGTCTAAGTCCAAGATTACTTTGACGTTAGCTGCTTCGTACAAAGCAGTAACTTCTCTGACAAATATGGGGAGATTAAGTTTTTCATACCGAGGTGCACCTAACTTAGCATAAGTACGAAAATCATCTACCATCTGTTTCATGGCCGTTACCTGATCGACAATCGTTGTCGTAGCTTTTGTCAATATCTCTTGATCTCGTCCTTGAACTTTATTGACTAGTCGTAATTGCAGACGTTCTGCCGCTAAGCGAATCGGTGTTAACGGATTTTTGATCTCATGAGCCAATCGTCGAGCAACTTCTCCCCAAGCCTCAATTCTTTGAGCAGAAATTAATTGTGAAATATCATCAAAAACAAGAATAAAACCTTTTTGACTACCGATTTGTAACTCTGTTCCTCTTGTAAATACATTAATCCGCTTAGGTTTAGCAGATCCCATCACAAATTCCGCCTGGAAGGAAATATCTTTTTGTTCAGCACCGTGGTGGAATGGGATTCTCGCTTTCAATTCATCGTAAAACGCCGGAAGTACCTTTGAAAGAGGAATGCCTAATTGACTAACTAGATCGATACACATGATACGAGAGGCACTAGGATTGACGGACATAATGGTCCAATTTGAATCCACGACAATCACACCAGAGGACATCTTGGATAAGATTCGTTCTAGATAACTTTTAGCTTCTTCGAGTTCTTTTCCTCGATTCTCTAAATCTTGTCGAGTACTTGCCAATTGAGCAATCATGATGTTAAACGAACGACTTAATTCCCCAATTTCATCATTACTCGATGACTCCTTAACCATTTCATAGTGACCCTCTCCCACTTTTCTAGTACCTTCCAATAAGGCCATTAATGGATGACTCCACCGGCTCGCAAGAAACACCGACAAAGTCATTCCACCAAACGAAGATAGTAGTAAAACAAAGGTCAACGTCATCAAATAAATATTCCGCAACCCATCTCGAGCAAAAATCATTTCCTGGTAATCTCGATATCCATTCATTAGCATTTGGGCATTCGACGCTAATAGAGCAGGTACACGATCCGTTACCTCAAGAAATACTTGCCCTCCATTTTGAGAAAATTCCGTTGCAACCGGTGCTGTCAAGATAAAAGCATTTCTATGTCGCAATTCCGATAAAAACATACTAAAACTTCTATCTAAGTTTTCTTCGATTTTTAGTGGCACTACAACCCGGGCAACCATATTTGCAACGTTCTCATCATCTAATTGTTGCCAATATCCTTGTTGCAAAGCATCTTGAAGAATTCTCTGATTAGGAGCTGTGGGAACAATTTTTCCATAGATAGCACCACTAACCGCAATAATTTTCCCAGAAGCACTCACTAAAAGAGCTTCTTCTCCACCTTCTCTTTCTCTTAAATAATTCAGCCTAGAAACCCAATTCTTTGGCGAGGTCTGGGCCAATTCTTGAGCCATTCGGTTCGCTCGATTCAATAGATTCTGTTGATAGTTCTCTAAAACTTCTCTTCCTAAAGTCAGGCCAGAATCTAAGGCCCGTTCCACTCTAACGTCAAACCAAGAATCGACAGATTGATAAAGAAAATGAACGGATACAGCAAAAATCAAAACCCCAGGAACAACACCTGTAATAACAAGCGCTACAACTAATTTCCTTAAGATTTTTACACCGTATCTTTGTTTTTTTGCATATCGAAAAAACTTAACACAGTAGTAAATAATGATTCCGAGAAAGAATAAGGCACCTACTGCGTTGATACCGATTAAGGAGGTATAGTATTTTTCAAAAAAGACCGTGTTTTGACTCGCTGCGACCAGCAAAAAAACTAATATGCAACTAACAATAACCAGTAGAAAAAAAACAAGACGAAATAAACGTGACACATTAAGCTCCGTTTGAGATAATCTTCACGTCAATCCATCCCGAATCCATATCCCAATCAGAATCTTTTTTCAAACTGACCTGGAATGGTCTAGGCAAACGAGACGTATTTAAATATAAACGAGCTTCAACCTCGTGATTTTCAGGGTTAATTTCTCGATAGTCACAGACTTTCCAGTTTCTGAATCTAGACATCAAATCAATAGCCTGCTCAATATCACTGAAATTTTGAGAAATCCCTCCTAAATTGATTCGATATTGCCGACTCAAAGGGCTGTAAGAAAGACGAATATATTCTGATTTTTTACAAAGGGTACGATCGACCCAATACCAACGTTTTTTTGTTATTTTTACTTCTAAAACAAAGGTAAGTGATATACCTCTGCGCAGAACTTCAAGAATTTCCTGACTCGGATTTAAATCAAATAATCCGTTAAACACGACCGCTCTCGGATTAGCTTCAGATGCTTGCACAGACACCTCTAGTGGAACAATCTGCTCCGCACGAACAGGCGCATTTAACAAGATAAATGCCAACCCAACGAAAATAACCCGAGATAATGTTTTCATAGTTCTACACAAATAAAGGTGTCTACCTTTATATCAGCTTTTTTCAATCAAAGCATAAAAGAAACCATCATGACAATCTGAAGTACCATTCTCTCTTACTTCATCACTAGGCTTCAAACGCAAGTATCCTTTAGGTGCATTACAGAAGGGTACCATTACAGCATCCGAATGCGTAGAGATAAAATTAGATATTTGATTAACTCCTTCTTCAGGAAAAACAGAACAAACCGCATAAAGAAGCCTTCCGCCTTTTGCTAGTAAAGGCCAAAGATTTTCCAATAAACGATTTTGTTCTTTAGCTAAGTTCTGTATATCTTCTGGTCTTCTTACCCAGGGAATATCCGGATGTCTCCTTACAATTCCCGACGCAGTACAAGGAGCATCCAATAATATCCGATCAAACTTCTCTCCGTCCCACCACTTATCCACATTACCTGAATCTGATACCTTAACTTCACAAGAAAGGCCTAAGCGGGATAAATTCTCATGTATTCGCCCAGCTCGAAGTGGATCTATTTCTAAAGCTAATAAATCTAAATCCGCAATTTCGGCTAAATGAGCTGTTTTTCCTCCTGGAGCAGAACAAGCATCAAGTACTCGCATGCCATTTTTTACTCCAAGAATCTTCGCTGCGAGCTGACTACCGGCATCTTGAACCGATACTTCTCCATCCATAAAACCAGGAATTTGTTCTACTCGTACTGGTTTTTTTAAAACAATACCATCGTCACCCACCAAAGAGGATTCAATTGCAAGAGTATCTAATTTAGCCTTGTAGTCACCTCGAGATAGCTTTCTTTGATTAACTCTTAAGGTCATCGGTGGATGTTTCTTTTGTACTTCAAAAACTTCTTTTGAGTCCGTTCCAAAAACATCCTGATAACGTTTGATCCACCAATTCGGTGCATTGAAAAGAACGGTTTCATCCTTTGAGACTTGCTTTATCAATTCGTCTTTTTCTCGACAAAAACGACGCAATACAGCATTAACAAAACCAGAAACTCGAGGATTTTTATCCAAAAACTTCGAGGCCTTAACACACTCATTAACGATAGCAAATACCGATCTACGACCTTCAATAATTTGAACCAAACTCACTTGAATCAGAGCTTCAATTACTGGTTTAGACTTTCGCTCCATCAATTTATTAGAAAGAGCTATAGCCAATGCTCGATTACGTTGGGTCGTGTAAATGATACTTTGAACTGCGGATTTAATCTCTTTTGAGCCCTCTAAATTAGACAACTCCTTGTCCAAAGGAGCGCCACGAAGGATTTGCATCCAAACCTTAGTCGCAACGCTAACAACGCTATGTAAAGAATTTACACTCATTCAAGAATCGTCCCTTCAGACAATGTGAAACCGGAAAGAAACTGTTTGGCGGGTAATTTCTTACCACCCGATCGTTGCATTTCCGTTAATAACAAAACTGAACCGTCTCCACAAGCAATTTCAAGGAAGCCTTCAGAATCTACACCAAGCACAGTTCCTGCCATTTGGTTCGTCTTTTTACCAGAAACTTTAGCCCCCCAAGCCTTCACCACTTGATCTTTAACCATAAAAGTTGATCCTGGGAATGGATTAAAGGCTCGAATTTGTGCAGATAAAGCATCAGCCGTTTTGCTAAAGACTAAACCGGCCTCCTCTTTTTGTAATTTATTGGCGTATGTAACCCCTATTTCTGGTTGTTTACGAGGTGGATATTGATCTACATCTTTTAGGTACTTGACGAGCATATTTGCGCCAAGATCTGCTAACTCCTGAGTTAATGTGAGTGCAGTTTCTGTGCCGTTAAGTTTTCTTTCTTCCTCATAAAGCATATCACCCGTATCAAGCCCCGCATCCATTTCCATAATGGTGATACCGACCTTAGGATCTTGCTCTAAAATTGCTCGAGCGATGGGTGCAGCACCCCGCCAACGCGGTAGCAAACTACCATGAACATTAACCGCTTTAATCGGTTCGTACCCTTTACGAATAATTCCAGTAGGTAAATTCAAAATATCTGTAGGGATGATTAAACCGTAGGCTGCTACAACCAAAAGATCCGGTTTTATTTCCTCCAAAACCTTACGAATACGAACAGCTTCTTCCCCGCCTTTTGACAAACTCAGACTCATCGGTGTTTCTACGGGAATATTATTTTCTAACGCCAATTGCTTTACTTCACTCATCTTCAACTTCCGCCCCCTACCTGCAGGGCGATCTGGTTGAGTCAAAACTAAAGAAACTTCAAATTGTGCGTCAATTAACGCCTTTAATGAGCTAGCAGCAAAATCTGGTGTTCCGGCAAAAATTATCTTCATTTTTTTCTAAAAGTGTTTTTGTAATTGTAAAGCCAAGAGTAAAAACTCACATTAACGCTAAAATGTATTTAGCTGTTTTTATCTGCAAAATTATGCAAAAAATTCAACTCTCAAGAATAAATATGTCTTATGACATTTATGGTGACTCAAACCTACCTCCCGTTTTACTCATTATGGGAATTGGTATGTCATCAAAAGTATGTTCACGAGACTTTATAAATCTTTTATTGAGAAAGGGATTAAGAGTCATCATTGCAGATAACCGAGATAGCGGTCAATCTACTCATTTCAGTAACGCTCCAATATCAATGTCGGTTCCTGTTGCTATCGGACGAGCCTTTTTGAGATTACCAATACCTGCTCCCTACTCTTTAGAAGATATGGCTTTAGATTATTCAGAATTTTTAAATAAAATTCACGTTGATCGCACCCATATCATCGGTATATCTCTTGGAGGAATGATTGCTCAAACGTTAGCAACGATCAGACCCTCTCAGACAAGTTCTTTAACCATTGTCATGGGATCCTCGGGTAACCCTAGAACATGTTTTGGAAAAATGAAAACGGTCTACTCACTCTGGTCTTATATTTCGTCCTTTGATCGAACTGAAGAGATCGAAAAGAGTTGCTACAACATATTTAATCTATTGAAAAGTCCAAACTATCACTATAACAAAGATGAACGACAGGCTCTTATAAAGGAAGTTGTAGAGGCTGGCCTAGATATTCACGCAATTGAAAGACAGTTTTTGGCCATTTTTTCTAGTGGGGATCGAAGCAATCAACTAAAAACGATCAAAGCCCCTACCCTGATCCTTCACGGGGAAGACGACCCAATCGTACCTCTTTCCGCTGCGAAGGAACTGGTAGAAATCATTCCACAAGCATCACTAAATATTTTTGAAAAGATGGGACACGACCTGCCTCCGATCCACTTTGAGAAAATGGCAGATCTTATAGCAAGTCATATCTGGAATTCAGAAGGTTAACCTTCTTGATTTTTCTTTTCTGCTAGGCGCATTTTCTTTATTTTTTTACAGATGCGATCCTGCTTTAATCGACTGAGATGATCGATGAAAACATGGCCTTCTAAGTGATCGATTTCATGCTGAACACAAACTGCAAGAAGACCATCGCAAGCAAGCGTGAACTCCTTACCCTCTAAATCAACTGCCTTAACGACTACCTCTGATGGGCGATCCACCTTGTCATAAATTCCAGGTAGCGACAAACAGCCCTCTTCCCATGTTTTCTTTTCTTCACTGCTTGAAATGATTTCTGGGTTTATAAGTACCTTTAAATCATTTTTTTCTTCAGTAACATCAATCACTACTAATCTAATGTGACGATCCACCTGAGTCGCAGCTAGGCCAACGCCAGGAGCCTTGTACATAGTTTCAGCCATATCTGCAACGAGTTGCTTTAGCTCATCATTAAATTCTGTTACTGGTTTTGCTTTTGTTCCCAACCGAGCATCGGGATATTTCAAAATAGAAAGAATTGCCATGGGACCTCTTTAAATAACTCTGCGGATCATACTACGTTATTTTCACACGTTTATCTTTTATGACACAACAAGAGCAAAATAAAACAAATAGTTTTTCAAACGTAGTACCTAAAACTCAAAAACGTGATACTTTAAAAAAAACATTGGATTTTTCAAATGAGTAAAACTCTGGTTATTGCAGAAAAACCTTCTGTGGCGACAGATATTGCCCGAGCTTTAGGTGGTTTAAAAAAAGAAGGTGATCACTACGAGAATGACACGTTCATTGTCGCTAGTGCTGTGGGTCATTTACTTGAAATCAAAGCCCCTGATGAATATGAAGTGAAAAGAGGAAAATGGAGTTTTGACCACCTTCCCGTTATTCCTCCTTATTTCGACTTACAACCCATAAAAAAATCAGAAGCCAAGCTAAAAAGCTTAATTAAATTAATCAAAAAACGAGATGTTAACCTCATCATCAATGCTTGTGATGCGGGCCGTGAAGGGGAATTGATTTTCCGATACATCATTGAAGCTTCTAAAACAAAAAAGAAATTACAACGCTTATGGCTTCAATCAATGACTAAAAGCGCTATTCAAGAAGCGTTTAAACAACTTCGTACTGACGAAGAAATGCTTCCTTTGGCAGACGCTGCTAAAAGTCGATCCGAAGCCGATTGGCTCGTAGGTATTAATAGCACTAGAGCTATGACGGCTTTCAATAGTAAAGACGGAGGCTTTTTCCTCACAACCGTTGGACGCGTTCAAACCCCTACGCTCGCCTTGGTGACTAAGCGTGACTCTGAAATTAAAAGCTTCATACCCCAAGATTATTGGGAAGTACACGCTCGATTCAAGGTGGAGGCAGGTATCTATGAAGGAAAGTGGTTTGATCCCTCATTCCGTAAAGATTCTGATACTACGCACAAAGCAGAACGCCTTTGGAATGAACAAGTCGCTAATACGATCGTTCAACAGTGCCAAAATCAATCTGGCTTTGTTAAAGAAGAATCTAAACCTTCGACAAGTCTCTGTCCGGCCTTGTTCGATTTAACCAGTTTGCAACGAGAAGCCAATTCTAAGTTTGGTTTTTCAGCTAAAACAACGCTTTCAATTGCTCAGTCACTTTACGAAAAGCACAAGGTTCTTACCTACCCAAGAACAGACGCTAGAGCATTACCCGAAGATTATATTTCTACGGTAAAAGAAACCCTCCAATCACTGTCCAATAATGACAGCATGGGAAATTTTGCAACTCAAGTTCTTGAGAACTCCTGGGTAAAGCCAAATAAAAGAATTTTTAATAATGCGAAGATTAGTGACCACTTCGCGATTATTCCAACAACACAACAACCTCCGTCTAGTTTGTCCGAGGTTGAGTTAAAGATATATAACCTAGTCGCAAAACGATTTATCGCAGTTTTCTTCCCTGCTGCGGAGTTTAAAAACACAATCCGTACAACAGTTGTTGCCAACCACTCGTTTAAGAGCGAAGGAAAAGTACTAACAAAAGCCGGATGGTTAGCTGTTTATGGTAAGTCAATTGAAGATGATCAGAAGACACTTGTTCCGGTTGAAACGGATGAATCTCCTGTAACGATAGAGATCAACTCTGTAAAACTTCAAACAAAACCACCTGCTCCGTATAACGAAGCGACTCTATTGAGCGCCATGGAAAGTGCGGGTAAGAACGTTGAAGAAGCCGAACTTCGTGAAGCTATGAAGGAGAAAGGCATTGGTACACCAGCGACTCGAGCCTCGATCATCGAAGGCCTAATTCTTCAAGGTTATATGATTCGCGATGGACGTGACCTAATCCCTACTTACAAAGCTAAACAATTGATGACCTTACTTAAGGGACTGGACATTAAAGTACTCTCTGAAGCAGAATTAACCGGGGAATGGGAATACAAACTGGCCTTAATTGAAAAAGGTAAATTATCTCGGAAAGACTTTATTACAGAGATTTCTGACTTAACCAATGATATTGTTTCTAAAGCAAAATCATATGAATCGAACTCAGTACCAATCGAAAATCCAGTTACATTAGAGTCTCCATGTCCAAAATGTAGCGGTAAAGTCATTGAAAATTACAAACGCTTCACTTGTACAAACTGTGACTATAGTATTTCCAAGCATCCAGGGGGAAGAACCTTCTCTCCATCAGAAATTGATGAATTACTGCAGAAGAAACAAATTGGACCATTATCTGGCTTCATCAGCAAGATGGGACGACCATTTTCTGCAATTTTGAAGCTAGGCCCAGCTCCTGATTACAAGCTTGATTTTGATTTTGGTAATGAAGAGAAAAAAGCAGAAGAAGAGAACTTTGATCTGTCTACCGCTAAACTCCTTGGCATCTGCCCAGTATGTCAAGGACGAGTAGTTGAAACACCAAGTTCGTATGCTTGTGAAAACTCAATTCAAAAATCTAGTAAGAAATGCACCTTCCGTGTAGGTCGTACAATTTTGCAACAGGAAATATCGGAACAAAATATCCAGAAGCTCTTAGAGACAAAAAAAACCGATGTTATGGACGGTTTTGTATCGAACCGTACCCATCGTAAGTTCTCGGCCAAATTAGCTTTAAATGCGAAGGGACAAATTACTTTCGAATTTGAACCTCGTACACGTACCGCGAAAAAATAAAATCAGAGACATTCGTTATCTCTGATTCGCTGAGAGTAAGGAGGGGTTCACCCTCCTTCTTTTTAGTCCATTTCTGATAGTTTTGTAGCTAAAATCTGATTAATTCGATGATTATCAACATCAATAACTTCAAAACGATAGCCTCCGAACTCCACTCGATCCGTTAGCTTCGGAACTCTACGTAACATGTACATCATGAAGCCAGCCATTGTTTCGTAGGACTCATCGTCTGGGAAACGATCGAATCCAAATTTGATTTCAACGTCATCGACAGGAGTTGAACCATCAATCAACCAAGTTCCGTCATCACGAGACACGATCTGAGCATCTTCTGGATCTGTTACAAAATCAGCCATTACCGTACTCATAATGTCGTTGATTGTAATAATTCCTACTGTTAGCGCATACTCATTTACAACTACAGCAAAGTCTGCACGTTGAGCCTTAAAGACTTCGAGTGCCTCTGACAAAGAAAGAGTGTCTGGCAACGCAGGAACCTTTTTAATAAGTTCCGTATTGGATAGCGAAACAGGCTTCCCTTCTATCACTCGACTTAAGAAGTCTTTAGCATCCACATAACCGACAACATGATCAACATCTCGATCACATACTAAAAAACTAGTATGAGGTGTTTCCGCTAATTTCTTTGTGACACTTTCTTGCCCCTCATCGAGGGTAAAAAACACGACACTCTCTCTTGGTGTCATTGCACTTGGAACCAATCTATTCTCCAAGTCCATCACGTTTTCAATTGCGGACTGTTCGCTTGGTGCTAAAAGACCTGCAGCGGCTCCCGCATCAACAGTAGCAACGATATCGTCACTGGTTAACTGATCGTCTTTTTTCGTTGAAATACCGAGCATCTTTAAGATAAATGTTGATGAACTCGTTAGGAACCACACTAATGGCATCAACAACTTACTTAAAAGAATCGTCATACCAATCACTCGTACAGACACAGCCTCGGGATGCGTCAAACTAATACGACGAGGAATTAGGTCGGCAAAAAGAACAAATAATAAAGTTACGGTAATAAACGAAACTAAGAAGGAGGCTGTTCCTAAATAATCAGCAGGAACAAATCCTTTAAAAATAATTTCGAATATTTCACTAAAGGCTGAATCTCCGACAATACCGCCAAGAATTGCAACGGCATTTACACCAATCTGAATAACAGAGAAGAAGGGACCTGGTTTACTGCGGAAGTTCAGAACTTTTTCTGCTCGCAAATCCCCTTGTTCGATCATTTGCTGGAGACGAAGTTTTCGTGCTCCCGTAATTGAAATCTCGGCGAGCGAAAAAAAAGCGCCCATACAAATTAATACGATAATAAATAAAGTCTTGGCTGTAACATCCAAGATAAACTCCTGAATATAAAGAAGAGCCATCATTTTAAAGCATGGATGCACAACAACAAAATCAATCGACTACAGGAGAACCTCTACCCATTTGATCCCAGTGTTTTCTAAACTCCCATAACCGATATGGTTATTACCTATATTTTTAGATCAAAAGATAATATGAAGGAAATAAAAAATCTTTTTTTCTAAATTTTTTCTTAATATTTCAAGAAATACTCTCATACTATGTAAGAATATAACTTGTATAAAATTACAGGAGGAACTTATGAATAAGATCTTAGGTAGCGTTGCCTTGGTCGGTCTTTCTTGCGTATGTGCATCTACAGTATTTGCGGGCACAGTCTTAGATAAAGTTAGGAAAAATGATGTTGTTGTATGCGGGGTGAACACAGCGGCTCCCGGCTTCAGCAACGCAGACAGTAAAGGACAGTGGACTGGTTTGGATGTAGATTACTGCCATGCTTTAGCCGCAGCAGTTTTAGGTGATGCTAATAAGGTCAAATACGTTCCATTGAATTCCCCTCAGCGTTTCTCTGCTTTACAAGCAGGCGAAGTTGACGTTCTCGCAAGAAATACAACCTGGAATCTGACTCGTGACGCATCTCTTGGTGCTGTATTCGTTGGCATTAATTACTTCGACGGCCAAGGCTTCATGGTTCCAAAAAAGCTTAACGTCAAATCCGCAAAACAGCTAAATGGTGCGACTATTTGTGTCCAGTCAGGTACAAGTAGCGAAAAAAGTGTTGCTGACTACTTTAATGCCAACAAGCTCAAGTACAAGGCTGTTTTGTTCGACACAACAGAAGCAACACAAGGTGCCTTCATCTCCGGACGTTGTCAGGTTTACACCACCGATATGAGTGACTTAGCTGGTGCTCGTACTCGTGCTAAAAATCCGGATGATTTCGTAATTCTTCCAGATGTTATTTCGAAAGAGCCTTTAGGTCCATCCGTTGCAAAGGGTGACAACGAATGGTTCCAAATCGCTCGCTGGGTTCTCAATGCGTGGATTGAAGCTGAAGAGTTAGGTGTTTCAAAGGCCAATGTTGATTCTATGCGTGACACCTCTGTAAATCCAAACATTCAGAGACTCCTAGGAAAAGCTGAAGATATGGGTAAACTACTCGGTTTAGATAAAGACTGGTCTTACCGTATCGTTAAGCAAGTTGGCAACTACGGTGAAAGCTTTGATAAGAATTTAGGACCGAATAGTTCACTTAAGTTACCCCGTGGTGTAAATAATCTATGGACTAATGGCGGTATTCTCTACGCACCTCCTGTTCGGTAAAATTCGACTTGGTTGAGTAGAAATAACAACAAATGGCGGCTATGCCGCCATTTGCCGTATCACTTTGAGAAAAAAATGACTGTTATTGGGGACGCCGCTTGGCGTAAAAGAGAACGAGCCAGAAAATTAAAAGAAGGAATTTGGCAAGCTGGTTTATTGTTTACCGTTGCTTTACTGATTGGATACTTTGTTTTAAACGTATCAACCAACCTTCAAGCTAGAAGTATTCATTCTGGTTTTGACTTTTTGTTGGAACGAGCCGGTATTGAAATTGGAGAGACTCTTATTGACTTCAGTTCAACCGATACCTTTTTTAAAGCATTTGTGGTTGGACTGTTAAACACCATCAAAGTTTCGGTTATTTCTATTATTTCAGCTACCGTCATTGGTGTTTTAATTGGTTTGATGAGACTTTCTAGCCATCCTTTATTAAGGATGCTTGGTACCGCTCATGTTGAGTTTTACAGAAACATTCCCCTTTTAGTTCAATTACTTCTGATCTACATGTTGATCACTGAGTTGCTTCCTATGTCCACAGAAGCACTCCAGTTTGGACAATGGGCTCTTTTATCAAAGGCTGGATTACAAGTTTCTATTCCTATTCATAACGGTGTAGCTATTCTTTCTGGTCTTGCTGTTTTTGTTGTTTCATTCCTTCTTTTTAAAGTTCGCTTTCAAAAAAAATATACTGATTTAGTCTCTAATATTCTCTCCGGAATTATTTCTTTTTTATTTAGCTTTTTCACATGGATCCTTTTTGGTATTTTCTCAGGATGGTCTCACCCTGAAATTCAAGGATTTGCAATCGAAGGAGGTACTTCCTTATCTCCTGAATTCTTATCTCTGTGGATTGGTCTAACACTTTTTACTTCCGCTTCCATTGCAGAAATCGTTCGAGCTGGTGTTTTAGCTGTGCCTCAACGCCAATGGTCTGCATCATACGCACTCGGAATGTCTAGTTTAGAAACAATTAGTTATGTTATTTTCCCTCAAGCTCTTCGTTTGGCAATTCCCCCACTTTCTAGCCAATACATGAACCTGACAAAAAATTCATCACTAGCTGTCATCGTAGGATATCCAGATTTAGTTTCTATTGGTAACTCAACCATCAATTTAAACGGACAGGCGCTTGAAGTTATTGTGATTACGATGGTTGTTTATCTATTCTTAAATTTAGTTATTTCAGTCTTAATGAATCTATTAAATGCTAGAGTAACGAGAGGTACAAGACAATGAGATCACTACAATCCTCTAAGATAAGAGATTTTTGTCGTCAACTCTTTGGCTCGCCAGTCTCCTCTGTACTGACTCTTGTCATTCTTGTTGCTTTAGGCTCTTCTATTTACTTTCTATGGAATTGGAGTATTTCTGAAGCTATATTTCGAGCAGACCTGGAAGCCTGTACCAATAACGAATTCGGAGCTTGTTGGGGTTTTGTTACAGAAAAATGGCGCTTAATTATTTTCGGTCGCTACCCATACGACATGCAATGGAGACCTGCTTTAGCGACCGCACTCGTTATCGCAATGCTGATCATTTCTGCCTTTCCACAAACCTGGACAAAAAAGGGATGTAAGATTCTTTGTGCCGGATGGGTTTTAGCCTTATTACTTTTCTTTATCTTGATGGAAGGCGGAATAGCAGGACTTCCAACGGTTGAATCCGATAGTTGGGGTGGCTTACCCCTTACTGTCATTCTGACTTTAATTGGTATGACGGCATCTGCTCCAATCGGCATTCTTCTTGCGATCGGAAGACGATCTAAGTTGGTAATTATTCGCTCTTTAAGCATCGGCTACATAGAACTCGTTCGTGGTGTTCCACTTATTACAGTTCTATTTTTTGCTACCTTCATTTTTCCGTTAATTCTTCCAGCTGGCTGGAGAATTGACCCATTTTGGCGCATTGTAATTGGGATTGTTTTATTCCAAGCTGCTTACATGGCTGAGACCGTTAGAGGTGGTTTACAAACAATTCCAAAGGGACAATTTGACGTCTCCGATTCTTTAGGAATGAATCGTGTACAGACCTATTTGTATATCATTCTCCCTCAAGCTCTTGTAAAAATTATTCCGGCTTTTGTTAATAGCCTTCTGTCCACCTTTATGGATACTTCTCTTGTAACGATCGTTTCGATGTACGATTTAACAGGAAGTTTAAGACTTGCACTAGGAGACCCTGAGTGGCGTAATTTCTTCCTGGAAGGTTACCTATTTATTGCTCTCATTTATTTTGTTTCTAGTTTTGTGATGTCTCGATATAGTATTTGGCTTGAAAAATATGTTCAAACTAAAGAACAAAAAGCTGAATTGATGATTTCTTAATATAGAGCCCGTAAATGTTAGAAAAAAAACACGAACATATTGTTCAGCTTTGTGATGCTCCATCAACTCTTTCGAGAGAACAAGTTTGGGAGGGATTGATCTACTTTTTTAAGCATCCCGATAAACTTCTCCCCTACCTTGAAGAAGTAGATATCTTTGAACAAAAGAATCAGAATAATGATTTGATTCTTTTGCGTACATTGAACTTCGGTCCCTTTAAGGTAGAAGACAGAATTGAATGCGTTGGTCAGGAACGGATACAAGCCCTAATAAAACCCTCTGAACAAATACCAGAGAGTTCACAAGAAATAAAAATTGAAGAACCGGTTACAGGTAGTATTTTCTTGCGCTTTTCTTACTATGAAGATCCTGAACGCAGTATTGATAAACAATACCCAGAAGGCGTTCCTTTGAGAAGAAAGGCTTGGGAAGAAAAAGACAAAGTTTTAGCTCAATCTATTATTGAAATGGCTAATCACGGTTTGTTTAACACCAAACATTAGTTGGGACGAGCGGTAATTAATTGCTAATTACCGCTCATTCGTTTTTAGATCTTCCCAACCAAATCAATACCAGGTTTTAACGTTTTCTTTCCGGGAGTCCATTTTGCCGGACAAACCATACCTGGATTGTTGGCTACATATTGAGCTGCTTGCACTTTCCGAAGCAACTCTGAAGCATTCCGACCAATTCCCTCGTCATGAATCTCACAGGCAACGATTCGCCCCTTAGGATCAATCACAAAAGTTCCACGCTGAGCTAGTCCAGCCTCTTCTATCATCACACCAAAATTTCGACAAATAACACCAGTCGGATCCCCGATCATAGGAAATTCAACTTTTTTTATCGCACTAGAGGTGTCATGCCAAGCCATATGAGTAAAGTGAGTATCCGTAGAAACAGAATAGATCTCAACACCTATTTTTTTAAACTCTGGATAAAGATCTGCTAGATCCTCTAATTCGGTCGGACATACAAAAGTGAAATCTGCTGGATAGAAAAAGAGAACCGACCATTTACCTTCCAAATCTTTTTCCGTTAAATGGATGAATTGATTGTTTCGGTAAGCTTCTACTGAAAATGGTTTAAGTGTTGTTCCAACTAAAGACATTCTTTAATCCTCAAAAAATTTCTATTAAGCTTAAATAAATAGATTTCTACTGTCTAATAGAAATAAACAATAATGTTTATATTTTCAAGATATTGCATATCGCAATCAGTTGGAAATACAACCTCACCGAATTGAGAACAGCGTTTTTAATCTAAAAAGTAACTTCTTATTAAATTTCCTTGCTATCTCAGATCACATTTTTTATGATTATCCTGCGTTTATGAAAACTTATTGTGAGAGAAAATGACTACGATTTCTGAAAGACTAGCCCCGATTCCTCAGCCTGTTTTGGACATTTTTGATAAATTAAGCTCAAATCAGGCTGTTAGTGATGCAATCACTCAAGCACAAACAGATGAACAACTCACTCTTCGTGATCAAATCGAACTAACTGAAATTGAAGCTCCTCCGTTCCATGAAGAAGTTCGCGCTGCGAACTTTGCAGAGCGTCTTAAAGCTTTAGGTCTTGAGTCTGTTCGCATTGACAAAGAAGGCAATGTTATTGGCATCCGTCCAGGCGTAGGCAATGGTCCTCGTTTAGTCCTCGCAGCCCACTTAGACACAGTTTTCCCAGCTGGCACCCCAGTTAAGGTTCGTCAAGAAGGTACTCGTTATTACGCACCGGGTATTTCTGATGACGCTAGAGGTTTGGCAGTTATTTTAGAAGTTCTTCGCTTGATGCAACAATATAAGATCGAAACCGTTGGTGATGTACTCTTTGTTGGTACTGTCGGTGAAGAAGGTAATGGAGATCTTCGCGGAAGCAAGTATCTCTTTGGTTCAAAAGAAGAACATATCGATGGTTTTATCTCTGTTGACGGTGTAAATATCAATCGCGTTCTTCATGGTGCAACCGGTTCACGTCGCTATCGTGCTATTTACGAAGGTCCTGGTGGCCACAGCTGGAATGCTTTCGGTAACGCTAGCGCAATTCACGCTTTGGGTCGTGCAATTGCAAAAATTGCTGATCTTCATACTCCTGAAGATCCTAGAACTACGTTTACAGTTGGAACGATTGTTGGTGGAACTACTGTTAATGCGATTGCAGCGAAGGCTGAAGCTGAAATTGATATGAGATCCATCAACAATGATGCTCTTAATACTCTTGTCGAAACAGTTCTTGAAATTCTACAGAAGGCTGCTGACGAAGAAAACGCTCGCTGGAACGCAACAGGAGACAAAGAAGTTAAACTCAAATTGATCCCGATCGGACATCGTCCTGGTGGAGATCAGTCTGATGACACATCTGTTCTCTTAGCTGCTCGTGGTGCTATGGAACGTCTTGGCATTCCTCTTTTGAAGTATACACACGCTAGTACAGACCAAAACGTTGCAATGAGCCTTGGTATCCCTGCAACCACATTAGGTGGTGGCGGTTCCGAAGGTAACAATCACAATGTAACAGAATGGTATGACAGTACTGATTCTTACCTTGGTCCTCAGCTTGCATTGCTTACAGCATTATCTTTGGTGGGTGTTAAAGAATTAACCACTCCTTTACTGAGTAAGCAACCTTAATTCTTAACATTAGGCTCCACACGAATTTTCCCTTTTCGGGGCAAATTCGGTGGAGCTCTTTTCACATGATTAGAGCAGTTAGAATAAACTATCAAAAAATTACACTGCTTGAGTATGTTGAGTCGATTATTAAACTTTTTCAAAAATTTTAGTTTCGGAGTTGGCTTATTTTTTTTCCTAGCCCACTCTGCTGTTGCTACAAATTTTCCATCTATTCAGCCTCATATATTCAAAGCAGATTCTTATCCGTCCGTTGGCTTAACAAACGGCATTCTGTTTCAATTAGTCGCTTCAGAAATTGCTTTACAAAGAGGTGAGCTGGGCGCCGCATACCAGACCTATATCAGCATGGCTAAAACGACAAAAGATCCTCGTCTTGCTGAAAGAGCGGTACAAATTGCACAAGTTGCACAAGCACCTAATGAAATAAGAAACGCAACGATTCTTTGGAATGAACTGAGTCCAGGAAGTAAATTAGCTCAGAAATCGTATATCAATATCGGTTTACATTTTGAGGAATATCAAACTATTTTTCCTGTTGTTGAACAGTATCTAGCTCAATTAGATGATCCAGGTCGTGATTTAGTTGAGATACAACTAGCACTTTGTAAAAACAAAAACAAAAAAGAAGCTCTGAGTTTCTTTAAATCAATATCAGCACCCTATAACCAACTACCTGAAACTCAGTTGGGCTTAGCACGCCTATCCTTATTAAACGGAGATATTAAAATCTCTCTTAGTACCGCACAAAATGCATTTAAGAGAAAACCTGACACAGATTCTTTACTCGTTTTAGTTAATACCTTACTGAAAGTTGATCTCAAAAAAGCCCTAGCACTTTTAGATAATTACCTACTTCAACACCCTACAAATATCAAGGTGCGTAACGTATATACACAGTTGCTAATTGCCACTAAAGACTACGAAAAACTAAACAACATTGCCAAAAAATACGCTTCAGATGGCCCTTATACCATCACAGTAGCTTTAGAGCTTTTACAGAAGAAAAACACACCAAATGCTGTAAAACTTTTAAAAAACTACATTCTCTTATCAGAAAAAGACTGGAATCAAGGAGAATCAGTTGGACGAGCTTATTTACTTTTGAGCGAAATTGCTCTAAGTAACCAGGAAATTGCGGCCTCACTGGCATACGCCAATAAAGTAACTGATCCATCTTTGAAAAACATGGTCAATTTACAGATCGCAAATATCTATGCTCAAGAAGGTGATAAAGACAAGGCTATTTTCTATTTAGATTCTATTAACACAGAAGATCAAGAACAAAAAGAGAAAGTTGTTTTATTTAAAGCAAGATTAATATCTGAACTCAAAGGTGATCTTGCTTCCCTGGCTTATTTAGAAAAATTAATAAAAGAAGATCCTGATTCCAAAGAACTTTGTTATCTAGCTGCGATGAAAGCCGGATCGACCGGTAACATCAAATTAATGGAACATTACTTCCAATCTGCCATAAGGATTGATCCTTTATTTGCTAATGCTTATAACTCCTATGGCTATACCCTTCTTGAACAAACTTCTAGGATAAAAGACGCAGAAAAATATATAAAAAAAGCATATAACCTAGACTCTAAAAATCCGTTTATTTTGGATTCTATGGGATGGCTTTACTATAAAAAGGGTAACTACACTAAAGCAGTTGAATATTTAATCCAATCCATAAAGTTATCTAAATCTAAAGAAAAAGAAATTTATATTCATTTAGTCCAAGCTTTATGGAAAAAAGGTAATCAGAGTGAAGCAATCCAAGTTTTAAATACGGCTCTAAAAATGTGGCCAACCAGTTCTGAATTGCGAGACCTTAAAAAATATTTTTCTAAACTTAAATCTGGCTCGTAATCTATGAATACTCTTTTAAAAACCTTTATTTTCGCTACATGGTTACTACTTACCAGCTGTTGTATTTTTAATCAAAACATAAATAACACTTCTATAGAATGGAAAGGACGTTACTCTGTTCGAATAAATATTGGAGAGCACAAAGAGTTTTTCTCCGGTAAATTTCGCATTCTTATTGATACCAATTCAACTCACACCTTTTTGTACGGACCATTAGGAATTTTGTTTGCCAAAATCACAGAAGATGGCCAGAAAGCTTCTTTAGAAAGGATCAACCAAGAAACGATACAGACAAGAAACGTCGAAGAATTAACTCAAAAAATCTTTGGTATTCATATTCCAATGCAATTTTTGTCGGAGTGGTTAAAGAAAGAACTTTTACAAAATCCGCCTCCGACAAAACCAAGTACTACATTTATCCACAATAATTGGAAAATTGTACCTTTGAAAAAAAATGGTGTTATCAAAAAAATAACCTTTCAACCTATTAACCAAAACCAACAGAATTCTTTTGTAATTACACTCATCATCGATTAACTATCCGTATTCGTATGAAAAGCTATTTAAACCTTCCAGCTCCAGCAAAAATAAATTTATTTCTTCACATCGTTGGTCGTCGCTCTGATGGAATGCACTTACTCCAATCTGTATTTCAATTGATTGATCTCTGTGATTACATTGACTTAGAAGAGTTAGATAATGGAAAAATTATTAGAGAGGGCGATATTAGTTGGGATGTTGAAAAAGATCTTTGTTACCGAGCAGCGAAACTTCTTCAACCTCTAACCCCACAAAAAGGGGTGCGAATCACTGTTAAGAAAAACATACCTACTGGCTCGGGTTTAGGTGGAGGTTCTTCGGACGCAGCAACCGTTCTAATTGCATTAAATCAATTATGGAATTTAAATTTACAGCGTGAAGATTTACTTAAATTAGCCGTAAAACTAGGTGCCGACGTTCCTTTTTTTGTACAAGGTTTAAATGCTTTTGTTGAAGGTATTGGTGAAATTATTACTCCATTAACACTTCCCGAATTTACCATTCATCTTTACCTACCAAATGCAAAACTTTCAACAGCAGAAGTATTTCAATCAGATTTCTTGACAAGAAATACTACATCCTGTAAGATTCAGGACTTTTCTGATTACATAAAAAATTTCGATAGGACTCCTTGGGGTCGTAACGATCTCGAGCCTGTTGCCAGGTTTTTAAGTGAGTCAGTTAACGAAATGTTTTTGGAACCAGAACTATCGAAAAAAATTCGATTGACAGGATCAGGCGCTGCAGCGTTTTATGTTGTAGAATCTGAAGAAGTTGAAGATCCTTCTTTGAATATCAGCAAAGGTATTCAACATTGGAAGGTTCGAGGGTTGCAGAAGCACCCCCTGTACGATTGGGTTTAGAACCCGATAGTTGCAGGTACGAATATAGGGAAGTCGCCAAGTTGGTTAAGGCACCGGGTTTTGATCCCGGCATCCGAAGGTTCGAGTCCTTCCTTCCCTGCCAGTGCGAAGTTTTTTACTTCGCTTTTCTTATTTAAGAAGTACTTTGTTGATTAAGCAAACATCATGGTCCAAATGGTTCCGGATAGCCTGATGGTTTTCTCAGGCAATGCCAATCCCCTCTTAGCACAAGCTGTTGTGCAACATTTGAATATTCCTCTTGGTAGAGCCACCGTCAATCGCTTCTCTGATGGCGAAGTTATGGTCGAATTAAATGAAAATGTTCGCGGACGTGATGTTTTCATTATTCAACCAACTTGTGCTCCTACAAATGATAACTTGATGGAATTAGTTATCATGGTAGACGCACTTCGTCGTGCCTCTGCTGCGAGAATTACAGCGGTAATTCCTTACTATGGTTACGCTCGTCAGGATCGTCGTCCACGTTCATCACGTGTAGCGATCAGTGCAAAAGTTGTAGCCAATATGCTTCAGGCCGCAGGTATCGACCGTGTGTTGACAATGGATTTGCACGCCGATCAGATCCAGGGTTTCTTCGACGTTCCTGTCGATAATATTTATGCAAGCCCAATTCTTTTTGGCGATTTATGGAATCACAATTACCCTGATTTAGTAATTGTTTCTCCAGACGTTGGCGGGGTTGTACGTGCTCGTGCAGTTGCTAAACGTATGGAAACAGATCTTGCCATTATTGACAAGCGTCGTCCAAGAGCTAATGTTTCTGAAGTTATGAATATCATTGGTGATATTCAAGGCAGAACATGTGTCATCGTGGATGATATTGTTGATACAGCAGGTACTTTGTGTCACGCAGCGGATGCTCTTAAGGAACGTGGTGCTAAGCGAGTTCTTGCTTACGCTACACATCCAGTTTTCTCTGGTCCTGCTGTAGACCGTATTATGAATTCAGCATTGGACGAAGTGGTTGTTACAGATACGATTCCACTTAGTCCGAGCGCCAAGCAATGCTCGAAGATTCGTCAGTTAAGCTGTTCTGCTTTACTTGGCGAAACTATCTCTAGAATTGCTTGTGAATCCTCAGTTAGCAGTTTATTTGCTGAGTAATATTTGTTTTTGAGCCAGCTGGTCGCGGCTGGTTTAATTTTTGGAGTTTTTAATGAAATTTGTTGCTAATACACGCCAGGCGCAAGGTACGGGTGCGAGCCGCCGCCTTCGTCGTGCTAATAAAGTTCCAGGTATCGTTTACGGTGGCAAGGTTGCTGCTACCCCTGTTGAAATCGATCATAACTTCATTTTCCATGCTTTACGCAAGGAAAAATTCCATGCATCTATTCTTGACATGGAATTAGATGGTCAGGTAGAAAAGGTTTTGTTGCGTTCTTTCCAAATGCATCCATACAAACCTCAGGTTCTCCATATCGATTTCCAGAGAATCGCTGCTGACGAACCTATTCGTATGCGTGTACCTCTTCACTTCCAGGGCGAAGAAGTTTCTCCAGCAGTTACACTCAACAAGTGTAATGTTAACCATGCATTAACAGAACTTGAAGTTTCTTGCTTACCAGCTCAATTGCCAGAATTCATCACTGTTGATCTTTCTAAGCTTTCCGTAACAGAACCAGTTGTCCACGTTTCTGATCTTGCACTCCCAGAAGGTGTTGTTGCAGTTCTCAAACCAGGTGAAAACCCATCTGTTGCTTCAGCTGTTGTAGTTGGAGAAGAAACTGGTGCAACAGAAGAAGCTGGCGCTGAAGAGTCTGCTGCTAACTAATACTAGTAACTGTTTCTAGTTGCTTTAAATGCCCCGTAACTCACCATGGTTGCGGGGTATTTATTCAATGAACTGAAGGTGAATTCACCTTCGATATATATTGGATTAAATGTAAAGATTATGTCTGAAAATCCTTTTGTAAATCTTGGTTTATCTATCAATCTTTCTGAAACCCTTCTTAAGCTTGGTTTTGAAGAACCAACTCCAATTCAAAATTCAGCGATTCCTGTTCTAATTGAAGGAAAAGATGTTTTAGGACAAGCTGCTACGGGTACTGGTAAAACTGCTGCATTTTCTTTACCTTTAATTCAACGTTATTGTTTAGATCAAAGGCCTGGTGCTCCATTAGTTCTCATTTTGACTCCTACCCGAGAATTATGTATTCAAGTATCAGAATCTATTAATAGTTATTCTCACTCTTCCGGAGTTGTTGTTTTACCTATTTATGGTGGACAAGATTATTCTCGTCAGATCAGAGGTTTAAATCGTGGTGTTCACATTGTCGTAGCAACACCAGGAAGAACTATTGATCACATCAAAAAGGGAACTTTAGATTTATCTAACATCAAAGCTGTCGTTCTCGATGAAGCCGATGAAATGTTAGATATGGGATTTGCTGAAGAATTAGAAGCTATTTTCGATATGCTTCCAGAAAATAGACAGAACGCACTATTTTCTGCCACGATGCCTGATCGCATTCTTCATATGGCTGAAAGACGTTTAAATAATCACGTCAGTATTGAAATTCCGAGAGAGAAATATCTCGATAACGAAAAACCACGAGTTAAGCAATCCGCTTATATCGTTGGAAAAAATTATAGATCTGCCGCTCTTGGTCGAGTATTAGATATTGAAAGTCCTAAATTAGCCATTGTTTTTGCTCGAACTCGTACAGAAGTTGATGAGTTAACCGAAACATTAAGAGGACGTGGATACTGTGTTGAAGCCCTTCACGGTGGTTTAGATCAACAACAACGTGACCGAGTTATGAAACGTGCAAGAAATGGTTCTATTGATATTATCGTAGCGACAGATGTCGCCGCTCGAGGTATCGATATCGAACAATTGTCACACGTGATTAACTATGGTATTCCTTATTCTAGTGAAACCTATATCCATCGTATTGGACGAACAGGAAGAGCTGGAAGAGAGGGTTCTGCCATTACAATCTTAGAACCTAGAGAAGCTAGATTATTAAGAAATATCGAGAAGGAATTAAAGCAAAGAATTCCAGTACTGTCTGTACCTACAGCAACAGACGTACACGCAAAACGTTTAGATTTAACAAAAACAGCAATTCATGAAATTTTGTTATCTGATGAAAATCTAGATAAGTACTATCCAATTGTTGAAAATTTAACGGATGAATTTGATTTATTAAAGGTCGCCGCTGCCGCTGCTAAGCTCGCTAATGAATCGAGTTTTGGTGAATCCGACGAAATCGTCATTCCTAACACACATCAAAACTTCAACAAGAATACCTCAAATAAAGAAAAAACTTCCTTTAAAAAGAATAAGTTCTCTTCTGAAGGAATGGTTCGCTTATTCTTTGGAATTGGTAGAAACACAAATATCCGTCCTCAGGATCTTGTTGGTGCCATCGCTAACGAAGTTGGTATTTCTTCAAAGAAAATTGGTGCAATCGATATTGCTGACAGATTTTCTTTGGTTGAGATCGATGGTGATGTAGCAGGAGATGTTGTCAAGACTCTACGTAACGTATACATCAAAGGTAAACAAGTCATTGTTCGTTACGATAGACCAGAATTTAGCAAAGCAAAGCCTGCAAAGAATTCTAACGATCGATTCAAAGGTGATGTAAAACCCAGAAGAAAAAACTTTAAATAACATTTATCAAAATGAAATTAGCCGAAGGAATTAAACTCATTGTTGGTTTAGGTAATATTGGTAACGAATATGCAGAAACAAGGCACAATGTCGGTTTCTGGTACATTGACCAGATTGCTCAACGACACAATACTCTCTTTACAGAACAAAAGAAGTTTCTGGGTAAAACAGCAAAAATTCGTTTAAACAGTGATGAGCTTATCCTTCTAAAACCTTCTACTTTGATGAATCGATCGGGATTATCTGTTGTTGCTTTATCGCACTTCTATAAACTACAACCAAAACAGATATTGGTGGTACACGATGATCTCGATCTAATGCCCGGTGTAAAAAAATTTCGCTTGGGTGGTGGTACTGGAGGCCACAATGGGCTAAAAAGTATTACCCAACAATTAGGATCTAGTGACTATTACAGACTTCGATTTGGTATTGGTCACCCTAGATCCCTAAATCTTCAAATACAAGTAGCTGATTTTGTTTTATCTTCACCAAACAAGGAAGATCGATCGAAAATCGATGATTGCATCGATTCCTCGCTCACTGTGATCGATGATTTGTCTAAGGGAAATTTCGATTTAGTTTTTCAACAAGTTAATACAAAGTAAAGATTGCTAAATAAACGGTAAATTTTCCTCTGATACTATTTAAAAAAATATATAACACTCAAGTAACAGAAATAAATAGTTTTTTCGTTATTGAAACAAGAAATAATCGATAATTATTTTTAAAAATGGTAGGATGTTAAATTCTATTTCACATAGACTCTTTGAACGTTAACTTGTTTTAACGAAGTGCTCTTTGAGAATAACTTCGAACGTTATACAAAGCAACTGTGATAATCAAAAAATCACAGAATTTACTAGATCTAATTAATCTTTAATAGGGATACGAATGGGATTAAAGTGCGGAATTGTTGGCTTACCTAATGTTGGTAAATCAACTTTATTTAATGCGTTAACAAAAGCTGGTATTGCTGCGGAGAACTACCCGTTCTGTACCATTGAGCCCAATGTAGGCATTGTTGAAGTACCAGACCCTCGCCTCGATAAACTGGCTGAAATTATTCATCCTCAAAGAACTGTTCCTGCAACTGTTGAATTCGTTGATATCGCTGGTCTTGTTGCAGGTGCTAGTAAGGGGGAAGGCTTAGGTAATCAATTCCTAGCTAACATCCGAGAATGTGATGCTATTGCTCATATCGTTCGTTGCTTTAACGATGAAAATATTGTTCACGTTGCTGGTCAAGTTAACCCAATTGAAGATATTGAAGTGATTAATACTGAATTAGCTCTAGCTGATTTAGCAACGGTTGAAAAACAATTAAATCGATATTCAAAGCAAGCTAGATCCGGTGGCGATAAGGAAGCTTTGAAGCTGGTTTTAGTATTAGAAAAAATTCTTCCTGCTTTAAATGAAGCAAAGTCTGTTAGAAGTGTTGATTTAACAGAAGACGAACTAAAAATTATTCGTCCTTTATTCCTTCTTACGGCAAAACCCATCATGTACGTTGCGAACGTAGAAGAAGATGGCTTTGAAAATAACGAACTTTTAAATCAAGTTAAAGAATACGCACAAAAGGAAAAAGCTCCTGTTGTTGCAGTTTGCGCTAAAGTTGAAGCTGAAATTTCTGATCTCTCAGAAGAAGATAAACATATTTTCTTAGAAGATATGGGAATGGACGAACCAGGATTAGACCGTTTAATCCGTGCAGGATATGAACTTCTTGGTTTACAGACCTACTTCACAGCAGGTGAAAAAGAAGTTCGTGCATGGACAATCCATAAGGGTGACTTAGCCCCGCAAGCAGCTGGTGTCATCCACACTGATTTTGAAAGAGGTTTCATTCGTGCCCAAACGATTGCCTACGAAGATTTTATCCGGTACAAAGGCGAAGCTGGCGCTAAAGAAGCTGGAAAGATGAGAGCAGAAGGCAAAGAATACGTAGTCAAAGATGGCGATGTAATGAATTTCTTATTTAACGTTTAATTTATATGGCATTAACCAGTACAAAACAAAGAATTACAATAGGCTCTCGACTCCGTGAGGAGAGAGAAAGGCTCGGCTACTCTGAATTGCAGATTGCTCAGCTTCTAGGTATTCCATTAGAGACCTATTTACGCTTTGAATCTGGTGAATCCGATCCTGGAATATATCGGATGCCTAGACTATTTGCTATTGGTTTTGATGTCCTTTACATCATTACTGAAGAAAGACATATTCCAGGACTTGAAGAGGATCTCTTGTTGAAAAGGTTTAGATCCCTTTCCTTAAAAGGAAAAGTGGCTATCTTTAATACAATGGATGCCCTTGAGCGTTTAGGACCAAACCTTAAACAGAAAATTAGAAAAGTGAAACGAACTCACGAGTAGATAAAATTTTACTAGTCTGCAATTTTTCAAATTGCAGATTTTTTTATCCTCTAAAACGCACTTAAATACGTCATAACGCCCTTAGTTCCCGATCAAGGGAAAGTTATACAAATCGCATCAAGAAACTCTTAGAGACCCTATTTAAGAAGAATTCAAGCTTATCCCAAGAACCAATATGTTATTTTTTAGTATTCAGCAAAATTCGCCAGAATTAGACATAGGATTTTGATTATTTATTAAGGCTGTAATCTGTTGATATCACAACGTTTTCTTGCACTTTAAGTTTCTAAAGAAAAAAAGAAACAATAAATCTCAAATAAAACTCTCTCTCGAGCTCTTTGACTAA
>JAFTYR010000065.1 GCA_017461315.1 Burkholderiaceae bacterium
ATAGCACCCATCTTCTTGTAGAAAATAATGGCATCACCAAATACCTTCTTCATGTCACGATGACGGATCAATTCTACGATAGCTACAAGAATCCAAACCATTAACAATGCTGTAACGGTATTAAGCTTAATAGCGCTGTAAACGAGTTTGGAGAAGATGAGCATCAAAATGATCGGTAATACTGGGAACAAGGCATACCAACCAGGAGCAGAAGGAGCATCAACTGCTTTGAGTTCTTGAACTTCTGCATAAACGTCATCATTACGCTTATCGTAGTATTTTTGAACGATGTAGTGTGTTACGGCAACAGCAGCGAAGACGCACAAAGCAACAGGTAACTGATACTGTGCAAAATAGATCACAGGATCAATACCAGCAACCTTAGCAGCTAAGTTTGCGGTACCTGCGGCAGGGGCAAAACCAATACTTGCAGAGGTTGCGATTACAGCACCGGCAGCGGCACCACTCACACCAACACCGCGAAGAATTGGGTACAAAGCTACTAAGAGCAACATGGCTAAGCCTGCGGCAGATGGAATCACCAACACCAGTGAATGACCAATTAAATAACCTAAGGCCAAAACGATATAAGGCTGAGACAATTTACGTAATGGATTGATACAGATATCAACAAGAGCCTTAGCTGCGCCAATACGGTCCATATATCCTGCATAGCCACCAGCCACCATAATTAAGAAGCCAGTACCAGCGATTTGTTTTGTACCAATACTACGAAGTAAATCAAAAATATCAAAGAAGACAAAACCTGATGGTTTTACGCCTTTCGGCAAGAAATTTGTCACACCGAAAGCAACTGCTAATAAAAGCATTGCTAAACCGGTTAACAAAAGAACCATGTGAGTTTGAGTCTTTTTAATTAAAAGATAGCCTGTAACACACAGTATCGCTATCGATATCCATGGCATTAATGCAGTCATTTTTTTATTCTCCTATTTGAGAAAAATCAGTATCGAGTTTTTCGAGTGCTTCATCGATCGCTCTCTTACTATTTTGTACCCAATTACCATTGGCCTCATTTTGCTCTTTGGCTTCTTGAAGCATTCTGGCGAGTTCAGATGGTTGCGGACCACCTAAAGTAGCACGATGTTGCACAATTGCTTTTGGATCCAATGTCTTGCGGAATTCTTCCTCACTCATTGGAAGTACCGGATTACCTTCGGGGAATTCTTCAGTAATCACTTCAGCGTAAATTCTTTGAATTTCTGCGTATGGGAACGCCAATGGAAGAATGTTGTTTGCTCTGGCGTATCCAACGACTCGGCTAGCAACATGGTGGCCAACACGGAATGGCAAATTGTATTTACGCATCAAAACATCAGCTACTTCCTGGCTAGCAGTCCAGTCACTGTTGAGTTCTTCTAAAGCACGAGCCGGATTAATGACTAATGCCTTCAATACGCGCGTAAACATGCGTACCGTGCTAAGACAACGACGTGCAATAGCACCGTTTAGATCCTGTTTTTTAGGGTCAATCATGCCAGATTGCAAGTTATGAGCACGGAATAAGGCACCTTGAGCTTCGCCAATTAATTCAGAAGCTTCTGTACGACAGTTGTTGACTAAACCTGGATTACGCTTTTGTGGCATAGCAGAAGATACATAAGTATTTTCACCACCTTCTTGAAGGATAATCCAAGGACGAGACTGAGAGTACTGTTGCATTAAGTCTTGTAGGAATGCACAAACATGTAATGCAATACTGCTAAGAATCGAAGCAAACTCAACTGGAAGATCTGCTTGTGCAATCTGAGTAGCGTCGTAGGCGTTTTCTGCTGGAGCTTCAAAACCTAAGAATTCTGCCATGCGAACACGATTTAACGGCCAGCTTGTACCATTAAGAACGGTAGATCCCATTGGACAAAGATTCAGACGTTTATAGAATTCATGAAGTCTTTCAGTATCACGTCTAAAACCTGCAATAAAGGCTAAAAGGTAATGAGCGTAGCTGTTCGGCTGTGCAGCAACACCGTTGGTATAGTTCGGTACCACCGTTTCCATGTGTCTTTCTGCAATTGCCGTCATCTCAGCAATCGCTTCATGCAAAGCACTAGCAATCTCGAGTACATTGTCTCGAATGATGGCAGAACGATACGTTGCATGCATATCTTGACTAGAACGACCCGCATGCATAATGGTGATTTCAGGGCCTTCTTTCTCAAGTAACTTAGGCTCAAACTTGATGTATGCAGAAGGTCTTGCATAGCTTGGGTCTTTTGCATCTTCAATGACAGCTCTGGTGGCGCGCGCAGCTTTCACTGCAACGTCTTTTGGCAACAACCCTTCACTTTCATTGATGACGATTGTGGCTTTATTAATTTCAGCAAGCCAAAAAAATTCATCACGTTTAGTCATATTTTCTATCCCCCTTTAGAGATGTAGAGTCCTACTGACTAAATGATGCGTCATACCCCTATGAATATCAAAGAAAATTTTGCAAATATATTTTGCGTTTTTTGCAAAAATAATGCGAATATTGCTAAATACACCTAAAATAAAATCATGAAGAAAATTGATGACATAAATGCCTGGAAAATTTTTCAAAGTTTGGCACAAAGTCGAAGTCTTTCATCAACGGCAGATGAATATGATCAGGATGTTTCGACTATTTCACGTACAATTGCTGGACTTGAAAAAGTATTAGGACAAGACCTGATCTATCGAAACGTCCGTCCCATCCAACTGACAGAAGTTGGACAAAGAGCCTATGAATTAGTAACACCATTATTACAAATTCATCGAGAAATGATCTCTGAAATCCAGGCTGGCGTTGCACCTTTACAAGGAAAAATTCGTCTCTCGCAGGCTCAAGGCTTTGTAGAACGTTTTATGATTCCTTTGCTTCTAGAATTTAATTCTGTTTACCCAGAGATTTCTTTTGAAGTTGTTGGTGGTGGTAACATTAACGATATTCTCCAATTTAAAGCAGATGTTGCAGTCGTTAGCTTCCAACCCCAAAATCCTCATTTCATCAGTTTGTCCCGAGGTCGTAATGTTTATGTTCCTGTCGCTTCTCCTGAATATATAAGACAGAATGGTTTGCCTTTAGTACCACAGGACTTAGCCAAACATACAGTACTTGCATATGATGGCCCGGTTCGAGGTGCAACCCGTTCTTTATTTAATGAGGCCGGAGAAGAATGTCCAGTCGTGTGGAATAAAATCATTCGAGTTGGCAATATTTTGGCGATTAAACGCTCTGTGATGGATGGATTTGGTATTTCCGTTGACATGCCTTTGTTGCATTGCGCCGATGAAATCTCCAAAGGGAAGCTTGTTCCAGTTCTTCCTGGTTGGATCCATCCTCCTGTGGAATGTTTTTTAGTAACTTCCAAATCTAATTGGAGAATTCGTCGTCATCGAATCTTCGCAGAATGGTACAGCAAGCGTCTAAAAGAATTTTTCGATGACATGGAACACAAAGTTTCACCGTTTTGGTCTGTGCCAAAACAGACAAAAATTGTAAAAATCTAAATCCTAGATATTAGGAAACAACGGATTTTTTAGGAACACTCAACTTACCGTATAGCTGTAAATCAAGCTGATCCTGTCCATGGGGTACAAATTTTTGGAACCCTAACATGAATAAGGCCCGTCTACGGTGAGATGTATGTCTTAAAGAATGTGTAATCACATTGAATCGAACGGTACGATGCGTATAACGGGGGTGGTTCATTGTCTTTCTCATTCAATCAGAATGCCCCACATCATAAGCCAAAGATTTCACTTATGCGGGAAATGTCGTTTAATAACATAAAAACAACATCAGTATTTGTTCTTATTCTTTTGCAAAAGCAACGGATATTTCGAAGTTTTTTCTATAAAAGGTAAAGAACTTTTAAGGAGAAACTATAGAAAGAGTTGTAATACCGTTTTACAATCCCACACATCTTTGCTGGTATTAACGATTAAATAAAATAGATGATGAGTAGCATGGAATTACAGGCTATACGACAGGCCGCGAGCCAAGGGACCATTAGCCTTCCTCCACCTCGAGATTCAGAAATCTTAGAAGATGTACCCATTCTAAAGCTTTGCTTAAAAGTTACTCGACAACTTTCTGATTTTCGACATGCTTTTGCCTGTACTAAACATGCAGAGACCATCGGACGCTTAATGCTGGCACTTGAAGCAAGACACGAAGTCCTAGAAGCCAATACTCGTCTGTCTCTTAAGTATTATTTTCTTTCTCGCATTGTTCCAAAGCCAGAAATAGAAGAATTTGTACGAATGGAAAACTTCTCTACTGCCTGTCTTGATCTAGCTGAAACTTTGCGAATTGAACCTATTTCTGTTCGAACGGTTACTTCGATCGCAAATCATTTTTTACAAGATAATTTAGCTTGGAGAAAAAGTGGCGAATTCCCCAAAGATCCTTCGGTTGAAGATGTTTCTACTGTTATTTGGGATCAAATTCCAGAACAACTAGAAAAATGGGAAGAGTTTGCAAGAAATCAACGCGACATGGATCCTTTAGTTCATATCATTTTGATTTCTCTATATTACGTAGCGATCTCACCGCTTAATAAATACAACGAAAAAATTGCTCAGATTCTGATGCAATTACTTTTTCTACAACCCTCTGTGGGTGTTCCCTTCCCTTGTCTTCAACTAGGATATGCTCTCAAAACCAATCCTCATTTAGGCTTAGAAGAAAAACGATATGGTTGGAGAACGCGTCGTTGGACCCCCTATTTAACCTACGCCTTGACGACTATTTTGAAGGCTTCAGTTTATTCTTTAGAGATTTTGCAGGCGATTGAACGTCTTTTCGATCAAACTGCCAATTATTTAAAACAACTTGGGATGGCAAATCATATTGCGTTTTTGCCAGTCATATTTGAATATCCTGCTTGTCGAACAGGTGAATTATCTTCGCTTACTGGAGTACGTCGTCAAGTCGCTAGCCACATATTGAATGATCTGGTTCACGCAGGTGTTCTAGAGAGGATCGAAGATGGTCGCGATCGCATATTTTTCCATCTTCGACTTTTAGAGCTTTTAGAAAATGAAACGCACTCTTTTGCACCCCTACCTAGAGAGCTTGTGCCCTTTGACCTTTTGTATCAAAAAGGAAACACTGGACGCAATCGCAAAGATGAAGTTCTGTAATTAACGGATTTCTCCGTGTCGTTCCTGTACTTCAACAGAGACTACTTGATTGTCTTGATCGACAAAAACAACTCTAGGTTTATGAGTTGAGGCTTCTTCGGGAGTCATTTGAGCATAACTCATGATAATGATGTGGTCACCGGGACAAACGAGCCGAGCCGCAGCGCCATTAAGGCAAATCACCCCACTATCTCTTTCCCCACGAATAACATAAGTCGTCAATCGAGATCCGTTTTCAATATCAACAATATCGACCTGCTCGTACTCATTAATACCTGAATGTTCTAAAAGAGCCTCGTCAATCGTGATAGAGCCTACATAATGGAGGTTAGACTCCGTAATGACGGCACGATGAATCTTACCTTTTAACATCGTCAAAAGCATCTTGAATCACCTTACATAAGAGTAATTTTATTTTTTGCAATTCGAGTCAACAGAGTTAACACTTTTCCGCTATCAAACGTTACCGTCATCTCATGTGAATCTCCGGAATTACGGGTTGATGTAATACGACCTGGTCCAAATTTTTCGTGACTGATTCGAGCTCCTTGGCGATAAGGATTACCAGCATCGGCTTGACGTCGGATGTCTCTTTCCAGCTTACTCGTTACGATCCCTTTAGCCCATGTTGGCGTATTACTGCTGTAATGACGAGATTTTTCTGCACTTTGATAATCTCTCATTAAAGAGCTACCGCCACAGCTATATCGATCTGAGCTTCTTTCCCCTTCTTTTGGTGTTAACCACTTTAAGGTTTGAGCAGGTAACTCGTCAAAGAAAGGACTACGCATGTTATAGCGTGTCAAACCGTGCATCATGCGTTGTTGTGCATACGTGAGATACAGACTCTTTCGAGCTCGGGTAATCGCTACATACATTAAGCGACGTTCTTCTTCTAATCCGTTTTTATCATCATTGATAGCGCTATCGTGAGGGAATAAGCCTCTTTCCAAGCCAGTGATAAACACGAGATTAAATTCCAAGCCTTTAGATGCGTGTACAGTCATCAACTGCACCGCATCCTCATTCGCTTTAGCCTGATTTTCACCACTTTCTAGCGAAGCGTGTGATAAAAAGCCCGCTAATGGAGATAACGTATCTGTTCCGTTATTGGAATCGGTCTGTTCTTCAGATAGATAAGCCTGAGCCGCGGACTTCAGTTCAAGTATATTTTCTAGCTTATCTTCGCTATTTTTTTCAGTTTCATAAAAGTGTTTTAGACCACTTTTCTCCACTGTAAAGTCTACAAAATCAGGCAGTTCCAACTGTTCCTTAGCCAACTTTAAATATTCAATAATTTGCGTAAATACAGAAAGTTTTTGGCTAGCTGTTTTCGGCAATAACCGAGTCGCATCAAAAAGAGAAAGGTTCTCGTTTTTAGCAACATCCATTAAAACTTCAATAGTCTTAGCACCAATTCCTCGGGCAGGAAAATTCACAACTCTTAAAAAGGCCGAATCATCTGCAGTATTTTCTGCTAAACGCATATAAGCTAAAGTATGCTTAATTTCAGCTCGATCATAGAAACGTAAACCTCCATATACTTTATACGGAACATTTCGTCGTGTTAATTCGGTTTCAATGACTCGAGACTGAGCATTAGATCGATAAAGAATGGCAATTTCCTTTCTATCAACCCCATCGGCAATAGCCCCCTTAATCGAATCAACTAAAAATTCAGCTTCTTCTTGATCGGTCACGGCACCAAATACTCGGATTGGATCCCCTCTACCGGCATCAGTCCAGAGTTTTTTACCTAATCGTTCACTATTGTTGGAAATAAGAGCGTTCGCTGCGTCCAAGATATTCCCGTGAGATCGATAGTTTTGTTCCAAGCGAATCGGATTTTGGACTCTAAAATCACGAACAAAATCTTTCATGTTGCCAACATTAGCACCTCTAAAGGCATAGATGGATTGATCATCATCCCCAACCGCAAAAACAGCATTGACTCGTTCGCAATTATCTTCAATTCCCGATAACAGTTTTAACCAGCGGTACTGTAATACGTTGGTATCTTGGAACTCATCGACCAGAATAAAACGAAATCTTCTTTGATAATAGTGACGGATTTGTTCGTTACGGCTTAACAATTCATAGGATCGAAGAAGTAATTCTGCAAAGTCACAGACCCCTTCTTTATTTAAAGAATCTTCATACCATTGGTAAACCTGTAACTTAAGTTGCCCTAAGTAACCTAAAACCTTAACTTGGGAAGCACGCTTTCCTTCTTCTTTACGTTGATTAATGAAATGCTGTATGTCACGTGCACTCACCTCATCTTCAGAGACGTTATTTGCCTTCATTAAACGCTTAATCGTTGAAAGTTGATCGCTCTGATCCAAAATTGTAAAGGTTGCAGGCAAACCAGCCTGTTCATGGTGTGAATGCAACATACGGTTGCACAGACCATGAAAGGTACCAATCCACATGTACTTTGTGTTAAAACTCACCATGGTAGAAAGACGAGAAACCATTTCCTTAGCGGCCTTGTTAGTAAAGGTAACCGCTAAAATTTCCTCTGGAGAGGCATATCCATTTTGCAATAAGTAAGCAATACGACTTGTCAGTACTCTCGTTTTACCGGATCCAGCCCCAGCTAGAATCAATGATGAAACATCTGGGAGCGTCACGGCTGCGCGCTGTTGAGGATTTAATGAGTCAATTAAAGAATTCATGAAAAGCTTCTTGATGTTCCATCATTTTCAATGATGCGAAACACCGCGTCCGAAAAATCTAAAAGATGGAGTCTATCAAAGTCAGCCAAGAATGTTTTTCCTTTCATCGATGTTTTTATCGTCTCATGGTACGGATTCATGAGCAAATCATCGTATGTATTGAATGAATCCCCTATAATTACAAGGTTTTTATTCGCAATTATTCATTTGAATCTCATGCGTGATATTTATGATCCAGCAGCCGTTGAAGCGGCCCAGCAAGCTAAATGGAAAGCTAACAATGTTTACAAAGCCGTCGAGCATGTACTTGACGACAATGGTAAAGAAAAAGAAAAGTTTTACGTCTGCTCCATGCTTCCTTACCCCAGTGGTAAGTTGCATATGGGACACGTCCGAAACTACACATTAAACGATGTTTTGTATCGGTATTTACGGATGCGTGGCAAAAATGTCATGACTCCTATGGGATGGGATTCCTTTGGACTTCCAGCAGAAAATGCCGCTATCGCTAAGAACGTTGCTCCAGCCAAATGGACATATGCCAACATCGCTGATATGAAAGCTCAAATGGAGCCACTTGGCTTAGCTTTCGATTGGTCTCGTGAAGTCACCACATGCAAACCAGAATACTACCGTTGGAATCAATGGATGTTCTTAAAAATGCTTGAAAAAGGCATTGCGTACCGTAAAACACAGATCGTTAATTGGGACCCTGTTGATAAAACCGTTCTAGCTAATGAACAAGTAATCGATGGTAAAGGTTGGCGAAGTGGTGCACCGGTTGAAAAACGTGAAATTCCCGGTTACTACTTAGGTATCACGCAGTATGCTGAAGAACTCCTTCAAGACTTAAATAAGTTAGAAGGATGGCCAGAACAAGTTCGTCGTATGCAAGAACATTGGATTGGCAAATCTTACGGTGTTAATTTTGCCTTTACTTACGAATTAGATGGCAAGAACCAAGAACTTCGTGTCTACACGACTCGTCCCGACACCATTATGGGGGTTACCTTTGTGGCCATCGCCGCGGAGCACCCACTTGCAACTCGTTTAGCTCAGAACAATCCTGAATTACAAAACTTCATTGAAGAATGTAAGAAGGGAGGTGTTTCAGAAGCTGAAGTGGCCACAATTGAAAAGAAAGGTGTACCAACCGGTTTCTTTGTCAAGCATCCTTTAACCGGACAAGAAGTTGAAGTTTGGATTGGAAACTATGTTCTCATGGGCTACGGTGAAGGCGCAGTTATGGGTGTTCCTGCTCATGATGAACGTGACTTTGCTTTTGCTCTTAAATTTGGTCTTGAGATTAAGCAAGTTATTCAGTACCCTGGAAAGGAATTTGACGCCTCTTCTTGGCAAGATTGGTATGCCGACACAGACAACACCGTTTGTGTTAACTCTGGCAAGTATGATGGATTGAACTTTGAACAAGCTCGAGAAGCAGTTGATTCTGATTTACGTGCATTAGGTCTAGGTGATTTAAAGATCCAATATCGTTTACGTGACTGGGGTATTTCTCGTCAACGTTATTGGGGCACCCCTATTCCGATTATTAACTGTCCTCACTGCGGTC
>JAFTYR010000066.1 GCA_017461315.1 Burkholderiaceae bacterium
GATGGTGTGGAAGTCATTTTCGAAACCGTTGGAGCCGGAGAATTTGCCACCATCGTAACGAGCCCAGATACCGTGAGTACCTTCGGCAGAGCGGATATCGCCCAAGCGTTTACGGACGTCGTTCATGAGGATACGGTTCATGGACAAAGTAGTTGAGGCAGTTAAGTCCAAGACGTTGGACATGATGGAGTTTACTTTGGCTACCACAGTACCGTTGGCATTAGTTGCAATAGCTCCGTTATACATGCCTTCTTGAATGGTCAATTCGTGAGCCTTTTCACCAGAAAGGCCAGTGATTTTTTGTAACTTAGCTAAAGCGTCTTCAGCACTAGCATTTTCGTCATTAAAGTTTCCTGTTGCTTGAATAACTGCACTTTCCGTGGTTTTAACACCGCCGGTGATCACGACATCAGTACTATCAAAAGTTGCCGTTGCAGACAATTCATTGCTTTGACCGTTTTCTCCATTTAGGTGACCCATGTTAAGTTCACCATCGATCTTCGTGCCTTTACCAAGCACTACCGTACTAGATTCGACGTTAACTTTAGACTTATTGTCTGCAGCTAAACCACCTAAATAAACATCACCATTTACTTCTGCGCCTGAAAGATTAACCACAACAGTACCGGTATCTGACTGACGATTACCTGCTGCGCCTGCATTACCACCATCGTAAGCAACACCACCATGCAAAATTGCAACACCATCTAATTCAGCCGTTTTAATGCTATGGGTACCCTTCTCTCCAATGGCATTAACCGTCGAGTCTTTAATCGTTACATTAGCCACTTTGACAGATGAAACTAATCCATAGTCTTTAGTACTATTGCCACCTGTTTCGGCACTAACACCACCAATAATTAAACCATTAAGCGTCGAACCTCCTTCGACCGTAACATTGGCATTTGAAACTGTAGAATTGGTTTGGCCAGATGATTTACTAACGGAACCAACAATCGTAGCTTCCTTAACGACACCGCCGTTCTTCACAATAATATTGACAGTACCAATGTCACTCTTCAAACCATCTTTTTTGTAATTGGTAAATTTGGTACCACCAATCAAGTTTTCTTCGACAATACCACCATCCACAATCACAGTTGTCGAGTTAAGACTCAAGTCAGTATGTTCAGAGTCAATCGGACAATCAACACCTCGGAAGACATTCCCACCAACTAAGTCGCCATCAGCTAATGTCCCAGTTAATGTTACTTTCGTATCCAACTTAGTATTGGGGACATCACTAGGATTACCTTCAGATCGGAAGTAATAGCTATTAGTCGGGTTGAAATTAGTAGGATTTCCACCAGAAACATAATACTGACCAGCGTAGAAATTACCGCTGTAATTATTCAATACAACTTCCTTGCCATCAGCAAATTCATTAGCAGCAAACGCATTTGCTGTAAAAGCAAGCAACACAGCACTTGCTAAAAGATTTTTTTTCATGGAGTACTCCTTGTTAATTCAAAACGTTAACTTACGCGTTCGTTAACAAGGTAAAAATACGCCAAAATATCGGGGGGGTTGATCTGGATCAAACTTTGTTCATTTAGTTGAAATAAATTCTGATCGAAATTGTAAGAATTACTATATTTAGCTTAATAAACAATAAGTTATAACTTGCTATGAAATATTATTGGTGTTGCAATTTCACAACATTGTTTTATAAAAATAACAAGCAAAAAATCAAATTATTTTTTAACCAAACGACGTCGTCTTTGTTCAAAGAGACAGACGGTCGCAGCCATGGCAACATTTAATGATTCAATTTCAGGGGCAATTGGAATCAAAATCACTTTATCTGCTAGATCTAAAGCTGTTTGGCTGACCCCTAATCCTTCATTACCAAAAACCCATAAAGAAGACCTTTCTCCCCAGCTTTCTTGATATAGGTCTTTACCACCACGAGCATCTGCAACCAAAATCTCAGCACCGGTTTCCTTCTTGGCCTCTTCTAGAGAGACAGAAGAGCGAATTTTGATATAAAAATGAGCCCCCATTGCCGATCTTAAAACCTTGGGAGACCAAATCCACGCAGAATCCTGATTGGTATAGATGGTAGGAACACCGGAAGCAGCCACAGCTCGAATAATAGTTCCCACATTTCCGGGATCTTGAACCGAATCTAAATAAACAGCATCTCCAGCTAATTCACTCGTATCTTCTTTGGGAATACGAATAAGAGAAAGTAAACCTACACTTGTTTCTACCGGACAGATTAAGTTAAAAACAGAAGCAGGAACCTCAATAATTGCAATTTGCTTAGCTTCGTATTGTTGAACTAAAGAAGAGATTTCAGGATTTTTTTCTGCTCCAGATCGAACCACAGTTTTAACAATCAAATCACTGTGATTCAACAATTCTTGTCCAAGATGAATTCCTTCTGCAATCGTCAGTCCCTGTTGCCGACATTGTCGATTTGAGCGCAGAAGCGTTTTCAGCTGTTTGATAAACGGATTGGTCTCTGAAGTAATAAACGATCTCATAGGTTTATCCCCCTTCTTTTTTCTCTATCTGCTTTCCGAGATAAGCGTTTATCCACTTCCGCAACCGGAGCAAATGTTAAGCGATGACACGGGCAAGGGCCCCATTTTTTTAATGCTTTAAGGTGCTCGGCTGTACCGTATCCGGCGTGACGTTCAAAGCCATAATGAGGATACATATGACCTAAAATTTCCATCAGGTTATCACGATAGGTTTTGGCCAGAATGGACGCAGCGGAGATTGCAGGAATCTTATCGTCCCCACCCACAATTGCTTCGCATCGGTATGCAATTTGAGGCAATCGATTGCCATCCACTAATACCATATCCGGTTTTATCGTTAACCCCTCTACCGCTCTTTTCATGGTAAGAAGCGTAGACTGAAGAATATTGATTCGGTCAATTTCCTCAACAGAACCTTCTGCGATATACCAAGCAAGTGCGTGTTGGCGGATTTCTTGAGAAAGAATCTCTCTTTTTTTGGGTGACAGTTTCTTAGAATCCCGAAGACCTTCTATAGGATGCCTGGGATCTAGAATCACTGCGGCTGCGACCACAGGACCAGCCAAAGGACCACGTCCTACTTCATCAACACCGCAGATGAGATCGCCTACGATTTCCTCAAACAGATAGTCGCTCATGAATATTTTTTATTAATAACCGATTCGATGGCCTGAGCGGCTAGCTCACCGGTATTACGCAACAAAGATTCGTGCATTTGCGTAAAGATAGGTTCTAAATATTCACGTCGTCTTGGTTCTAATGCATGTAACACGTGGCTAGCCAAAATTTGTGGCGTACAGAACATCTGGACACATTCAGGAACTAAACCTTTTTGAGCCAATATATTCGGCAAACTAATCCACTTTGTTGAACCTTTAGAAAGAATCAACATAGCGGAAATAGCGGGCATAGCATAACCTACTACAAGGGGTTTCTTGTAGAGGGCGGCTTCTAAAGTTGCTGTTCCACTGGCTACAAGAACCGCATCAGAGGCCTCTAATGCCAAATGAGAGCCTCCGTCGGTCAAAATCGAAGCTTCTCTGACAGCTGGGAACTGTTGAAGTAATGATTCAATTTCTTTTCTTCGAGCTCCTTCCGCAGCGGGGATCACAAACTGAGTATGAGGTTCAGACTTCAAAATCAGATCGCACGCTCCTAAAAATCTAGGGCCACACCAATGAATCTCATCTTTTCGACTTCCTGGAAGAACAGCAACTACAGGACCGTAAGCATTTAATTTAAGCTTTTCTCGGGCTCCTGGGGTATCTGGTTCCATCGGAATAACACTCGCTAATGGATGACCAATGTAAGTTGCTGGAATATTTAAGTTTTTAAATAACTCTTCTTCAAAAGGAAAAACAAGTAACAGGTGATCAACCGAGCGACGTATTTGATGAACTCGATTAGCTCTCCAGGCCCAAATCGCTGGAGCAACCATGTGGATAACAGGAATACCTTGAAGACGTAATTTTTCTTCAATCCCTAAATTAAAGTCTGGAGCATCGACCCCAATATATGCTAATGGGGACTCTGCTATCGATCTTTGAATCGTATTACTTCGAATTTTTAGAATTCGAGGTAGATGGCGAATGACTTCTAGATAACCGCGAACAGAAAGTTCGCTCGATGAATACCACGGATTTAATCCAGCCTGAACCATCCGCTCTCCACCAATTCCAAAAAAAGGCGTATTCGAATAGTTATTCTTTAAGGCTGGAAAAACCAGCGAAGCTAAATAATCTCCGCTATTTTCACCAGCGACCCAAACGATGTTACGGTTATCTGTATCTGTCATTAGCGTGTTACACCACGTTTAGATTCTTGAAGAAAATCTCGCATTAAACAACAACACTGTTTTGCAGATTCATCCTCAAGTTGCTGAATAAATTCATTAATCTTTTCAATCGATTCAACTACTGTGTAGCCACCTCGGAAGATAATTTTATAAACTTCACGAACTGCACGCATTGCTTCTCGCGTGTACTGATGGCGTTTCATACCTTCTAAGTTAAGTCCCATAGAAGAGGCTGGGTGACCTGCGACCATAGTGTATGGCATCACGTCCTGACGGATCATGGAACCACCAGCAATCATGACACCCTTCCCGATACGAACAAATTGATGAACACCTGCCTGTCCGCCAATAACAGCATCATCGCCCACATGAGCGTGGCCTGCAAGACCGACATTATTGGCCATAATCGTTCCGCTACCAATACGACAATCATGAGCAATATGAACGTTTGCCATGAATAAATTGTTATTGCCAACAATCGTTACAGATTCGTCTTGAATCGTTCCGGTAGAAAGTGTGCAATTTTCTCGAATGACGTTATTGTCACCGATGATCAATCGTGTAGGCTCTCCAGCGTACTTCTTATCCTGTGGTTCAATGCCGACCGCTGCTCCGGCATAAATCTTATTATTTCGGCCGATTTCAGTAACGCCATCTACAACCACATGACTTTGAAGCCATGTACCTTCACCGATCTTTACATTTGGACCTACTGTACAGAAAGGACCAATGTAAACAGAATCCGCAATCTCAGCTCTTGGATCAACGATTGACATTGGATGAATGGTTGCCATATCGAACCCTCCTAGAATTAATTAGGGTCACGATAAGAACACATCATGTCTGCGGTTGCTGCGAGTTTCCCATCAACAGTTGCATCGCAATGCATCTTGATCATGCCAGCTCTTTCTCTTAAGAAAGTACATTCAAAGCGGAGTTGATCTCCAGGAATTACAACTCGTTTGAAACGAGCATTATCAATTGAAGCAAAGTAAATGAGCTTATTAGGATCTCTTTCACCACCCATACGAGCAAAAGCAAGCATAGCGCAAGCCTGAGCCATAGCTTCAATAATCAATACACCAGGCATCACAGGACAACCAGGAAAGTGACCTGTAAATTGAGGTTCGTTAGCCGTAACGTTCTTAATTGCAACTAATTTATCGACACCATTCGTTTCCAAAACGCGATCAACTAGCAAAAATGGATAACGGTGAGGTAACAATCTCATAATGTCGTTGATATCTTGCATTATTTTTAACTCCCTTTACTTTTTATCATTAATCTGAGCTTCCAAGCGTTTGATTTGCCGACGCATCTCTGGAAGCTTCTTCATAACAGATAGAATATTAAAGAATTCTTTATGGGGCATGGCAGGCATGTAACCTGCGTAATAACCCGGCTTTTCAATAGATCCTGGAACTCCAGCACCACCACCGATGATAGAACCTGAAGGAATTGACAAATGACCTGCAAAGCCCGCACCACCACCGATCTGACAGTTATCACCAATAATTGTGCTACCCGCAAGGCCTGAGCGACCTGAAATAACACTATTGCGACCAATTTGGCAATTATGTCCGATCATCACCAAATCATCGATCTTCGTACCGTTTCCTATGCGGGTACTTTGTAATGCGCCACGGTCAATACAAGTATTAGCACCAATCTCGACGTCATCTCCAATTTCGACCGCTCCGACTTGAGGAATCTTAACAAAGACATCGTCTAATGGAGCAAATCCAAAACCATCGGCACCAATTACAGAACCACTATGGATAGTACAGCGATCTCCAATTCGACAACCATAGTAAATATTGACGTTAGGATAAAGATGGCAATCTTTTCCAATAGAAACACCTTCGGCAATAACAGTATTTGCACCGATTCGAGTGTTGGCTCCTACTTTAGCTCCAGCACGAATAACAACATTGCTTTCAATCGTACAGGTGGGATCAACAACAGCACCAGGTTCAATAATCGCCGTCGCATGAATACCAGAAGCTGGTTTCTTTTCTGGATATAAAATCTGTAAAGCTAATGCAAACCAGGCGTATGGATTTCGGCAAATAACGAGAATTCGGTTTGGATTCTCTTCACCCCACATAGCCTCTTTATCATCCTTTGTCACCACGAGTGCTGTAGCTTGACATGCTTTAGCCACTTCTCGATATTTAGGATTGGCTAAAAAAGCGACAGTTCCGTCGGTTGCACCTTCCAATGGAGCAATCGTCTGAATAACGGAATTATCACCATCGTGGGTAATGTCACACTCTAATCGATTTCCGCTAAGTTCTGTAATTCGATCACAGAGTGTTTTCAAAGTCATTGGTGAAGAAGGTTCGATCATAAGAGAGACCTTTTTTGAGATATCTTTAATTCGACAAAAGCGCAAACAAGCAGACCGAGGTCTGCTTGTTCATATGAATAAAATTACTTTAATTCTTTGAGAACTTGATCGGTAATATCTACCTTAGGATCCGCATAAATAGCTTCCTGAAGGATCAGATCATATTTGTCTCGTTGAGCAATCTCTTTGATGACCTTATTAGCCTGCTGAAGCAACTTTTGTAATTCTTCATTTCGGCGTTGATTGAAGTCTTCACGCAATTCTCTTTGACGACGTTGAAAATCACGATCACGATCTTGTAAATCACGTTGTTTACGAACTCGTTCTTGCTCGGTCATCGTACCGGCATTTTTTTCAAATCGTTCGATATCACTCTTCAAGCGCTGACCCGCAGCGTTAATTTCCTTATCACGCTTAGAGAATTCTCGTTCTAATTTTTTACCAGCGGCCTGCGCAGCGGGTGAGTCGCGAAGAATAACCTCTGTATTAACGACACCAATCTTCGCCCCTGCAGCCTGAACCGCACCAGTGACACCAACAATCAGGGCAGATGCCAAAGCAACTGCTAACCATTTCTTTTGCATAATGAATTCAACTCCTACACAACTTTTCCATTGTGCCACAAATTCTTAAAAACCTGTACCGATTTGGAACTGGAAGCGTTGTATTTCGTCTTCTTCTTTTTCATTCAGTGGTACCGCAATACTTAACTTAAGCGGACCCATTGGCGAAATCCAGGCAACACCGAGACCCACAGAGTATCTCAAATCACTAAGGCTGAAGTTACTACTATCATTCTTGTAGCGACCATCGCCCTCACCCCAAACATTACCGGCATCGAGGAAGCCAAACATACGGAGTGTACGGTCTGCACCCGGCAATGGAGCTAACAACTCAACCGAGAAGTTAACCTTCTTATTACCACCCATTGCATCGCCGTCATCATCTTTTGGACCTAAGCTTGAAGTATCAAATCCTCGAACTGAACCAATACCACCCGCATAGAAGTTCTTGAAGAACGGATACGGTCTATCACCATAACTTTCACCGTAACCAATTTCACCATTAAAGGCGAAAGTCCAAGACTTAGAAAGTGGGATGAACTGTTGTAATTGATACGTTGCGCGATAGTAACGTAAATCCAACGCAGGAACCGTTACTTCACCAGATAATCTCTGATAACGACCTCTTGTTGGGGCCAATACGTTATCTCGAGAATCTCGAGACCAACCTAGGGTCAAAGCTAAGCTCTTTGGATCCTTACCATAATCAGAAACGAAATTCTTATAGCGACCTGGTGAGGCCTCTCTAAGGTCCACGCTAGTCATTTCAACCTTCGTTCCTAAGTAAATTTGGTCATTTTCAGAGATCGGAATACCGTAAGTAACCCCGGCACCGTAAGTTTCATAAGCCACGTCTGAAATATCTAATTCGTCCAAATCAACACGACGATCATAGACATCAAAAGACTGGCTGATGCCACTAGTGGTGAAGTAAGGCTGAGTAAAACTCGCAGCGTAGGTTCTCATCGAATCCGAAGTATTCACTTCAAGCGCTAAAGAATTACCCGTTCCAAAAACGTTATTCTGAGAGAAACCACCAGAAAGAATGATACCTTCAGAGGTGGAGAAACCTGCACCTAAAGAAATATTACCAGTAGGACGTTCTTTAACCTTAACATCCAAATCTACCTGGTCTGGAGAACCGGTTACTGGATGAGGCTCTGCCTCAACCGTTTCAAAGAAACCTAAACGGTCCACACGGTCTCGAGAAACAGAAACCTTATCGCTATCAAACCAATTAGCTTCATATTGACGAACTTCACGACGAATAACCTCATCGCGGGTTCTTGTGTTACCCGTAATATTAACTTTACGTACGTAAACACGGCGACCTGGGTCAATGGTGTACACAATAGAGACTTCGTCACTATCGGGACCATCTACTTGAGGATTTGGAGTCGCTTTAGCAAACGCATAACCTAAAGTCGATAGGCGATTGGTGATTTTCTTAGACAATGCATTGATTGCACCAGCGTTATAAACAGAACCTGGTTCAATATCAATTAATTCTTCAAATTCTGGTTCTAAACCCAGCATATCGCCTAAAAGACGAATTTCTTTGACTTTATAACGCTTACCTTCGGTAATATTGACAGTCAAATAAATCTTTGATTTATCTGGACTAATTTCAACCTGGGTTGAATCGATACGGAAGTCTAAGTACCCATTATTGTTATACAGAGCACGGATCGCTTCTAAGTCACCCGTAAGTTTTTCTCTTGAATATTGATCTCGTTTGGTATACCAAGAGAACCAGTTAGGAGTTCCAAGTTGCATTTCTTCGAGCAACTCATCTTCGTCATAGGCCTTATTGCCTAAGAAACGAATCTGCTCAATCTTAGATACATTACCTTCGTCAACATCTAAGCTAATCTTGACTCGATTTCGCTCCAATGGAGTCACTGTGGTTTTTACATCTACAGAATAGTGACCACGAGCCAAATACTGACGACGCAATTCTTGGGTAGCGCGTTCAAGAATTGAACGGTCAAAGATTCGACCTTCGGCTAAACCCACATCACGGAGTGATTTCTCTACGCCTTGTTTATCAAACTCAGTAATACCGGTTGTTGCAATTTCTGCAACAGAAGGACGTTCTTGAATACGGACAACCAGTACGTTATTGTCCATATCCAATTCCACATCTTTAAATAATCCAGATGCATAAAGGGAGCGCATCGCTTCTGCACCTAAGTCCGGCGTATAAGCATCTCCGACTCGAATCGGCAAATGGGAGAACACCGTTCCCGGTTCTGTTCTTGCGATACCCTCTAATCGAATATCTTTAACAATATGTTCTTGAGCGAGCACACTACCAGCTGTAAAGACAAGTGCACAAGCTAAAGCAATTTTTTGAGGAATTGGCATTTTCAGTCTCAAAAATAACAAGCCACCCACTGACAAACTAGGGTAGCAAACGCGTCAAATCATTATATAAAGCAAGTAAGGTCAAGCAAGCAATCACTGCCATACCGAGTTTAGAGGCAACCAATTGGAAATTTTCCGACACGGGTTTTCCTCGTACCATTTCTACCGAATAATACAGTACATGGCAACCATCTAACATAGGTATGGGTAAGAGATTCAGTACACCTAAATTAACTGAAATCAGAGCCAGAAACGATATAAAAGCCATAAAGCCTAATTTAACCGTCTGACCTGCATAATCTGCAATCGTCACAGGACCAGAAATATTTTTTACTGACACCTCACCAGAGATCATTTTACAGACCATTTCTACAGAAAACCATGCCATATCGGCCACTTTTGTAAATCCTTTCCAAAGACTTTCAAAAGGTCCATAGGAGACAATTGTCATCGGTATATCAACACCAATGGAGGCACCAATTCTTCCAACCACTTGACCTTCTGGTGTTGTCACCGTAGTTGGAACTAACTGCACCACTCGTTCTATAGAATCTGCTTTATTTCTTACAACCAAGCTAACCTCTTTTCCTACAGACTTTTGGATCTCTGAAACAAAAGCTTTTGGATTGTTTACTGGTTGGCCGTTGACGAGAAGAATTTCATCGTTAACTTTAAGCCCTTTTTGTTTGCCAATTGAGTTCTCAATAAACCCAACAATAATAGGACTTCCGATTCGAAGATCTAAACCAATATGATTTACCGGATCGGTTTGTGCATCAGAGCTTTCCGAATAAATATCGCTTAAGTCAAGAATAACTTCGCGTTCGTTTCCTGAGCGATCTTTTAAAAGTACAAAAGCGCGAGAACCCATGTTTCTCACAATTTCCATATGCATATCACCAAAGCTTTTTACCGGTTTACCACTAACGCTAAGAATATGATCGCCGTCTCGGATTCCAGCCACATAAGCGGGCGTATTAAATTCCGGGTCTTTAACGATGGGAAGTGGTTCATTAGTACCAACAAAAGCAATCACGGTATACAAAAAAACTGCTAGTACTAAGTTTGCAACAGGACCGGCTAAAACAATGAACAATCTTTGCCAAGCAGGCTTAACGTTAAACGTTCTTGAACGATCCTCAGGAGAGATCGGCTCACAGTCTGAATCTCTCATATCTAGCATGCGGACATATCCACCTAAAGGAATCGCAGATATAGACCACTCAGTTTCATTGCGTTTCCACGTAAAGATGGGTTTACCAAAACCAATTGAAAATTTCAGTACCTTCACGCCAAAGCGTTTAGCCATCCAATAGTGACCAAACTCGTGGATGATTATCAAAATACCGAGAGTGACGGCAAAAGCCAATATTGTCGTCAAGAAATTCAAAGCTACGCTCCTGTCAGACCATCAATATATTCAGATGCAAGAATTCGAGCCTCTTGGTCTACCGCTAAGATTTCAGCCAAACTTGTAGGAGCATGCTGTTGGTACGCATTCATCATCGTACGGCAAACGGATGCGATATCTACAAAACGAATCCTTCCGGCTAAAAACGCTTCAACGGCCTTTTCATTTGCTGCGTTTAAAACAATCGAAGCAGAACCGCCCATACGTAAAGCTTCATAGGCATACCCTAATTGAGGAAAACGATTCAAATCTGGTTTTTCAAAGGTAAGTGCACTCAGTTGTGAAAAGTCTAACGGTTGCACGCCTGCATCAAGTCTTTCCGGATAGCCTAAAGAATAAGCAATCGTATTTCGCATATCTGGAGCTCCCAACTGAGCTAAAACCACACCATCTTCAAATTGAACCATGGAATGGATCACACTTTGTGGATGAACAACAACATCAATTCGATCTTGAGAAACACCAAAAAGCCAGCGAGCCTCGATAACCTCAAGTCCCTTATTCATAAGAGTAGCGCTATCGACTGTAATCTTTTTACCCATACTCCAATTAGGATGATGAGTTGCTTCTTCAACTGTAACAGTAGATAAATCTTGACGAAGACGGAATGGACCACCGGAAGCGGTTAAGACGAGACGTAACAGTTGACGGCTTTGATTTGATGCGCTTTGTAAACACTGAAAAAGTGCATTATGTTCACTATCCACCGGTAATAGTTGAGCACCATTTTCAGCAACGGTTGTCATCAAAAGTTGACCACCACATACAACACTTTCCTTATTAGCAAGTAAGAGTTTCTTACCGGCTCGAGCTGCGGAGAATGTGGAAGAAATCCCTGCTGCTCCCACAATCGCCCCTACCACAACATCAACTTCGGGAGTTGAAGCGATTTCGTCTAAACTATCTTTTCCAACTAATGCGATCGCATTACTGTTATTACGCTTTAAAGCTTGTTTTAGTTCTTCGTATTTATTTTCATTAGCAATGACTGCTACTTTTGCTTGGGTTTCAGCTGCAATTTTTGCTAACTTTTCTACGTCATTTCCTGCCGAAACAGCATAAATTGAAAACTTTTCTGGATAACGAGCCACTACATCCAAGGTACTTTTACCAATAGAACCCGTAGCCCCTAAAAGTGAAATTTTTTGCATATTCTCGCGACTCAAAATAACTTCTAGAAAACAATTAAATCTGTTTTAACAGCAAAACAATAAATACGGAAAGCGGAAGAACAGCCATTTGTGCGTCAATTCGATCGTAAACACCACCATGTCCTGGAAGTAAATTACTTGAATCCTTCACTCCAGCAGAGCGTTTTAAGGCGCTTTCAAAAAGGTCACCGGCTACAGAGAAAATAACTGTAATAAACAATAAAATAAATACGATTCCAATCGAATCAGCTTGGTTAAATAATGCCGTCGACCAAAGATTAACTTGAGGCAAGAAACGAGCAAAGCACCAGCCAGCAATGATGACTAAGAAAATAGCTCCAATTGCTCCAGACCAAGTTTTCTTAGGGCTAATTGCTGTTGCCATTTTTGGACCACCAACATTCATACCGACAAAGAAAGCACCAATGTCAGCGATCCACACGATAGCCAATACACTAAGGGTGTATAAAATTCCCCTTTCAGGTGAATTGAAAAGCCACACAAGGCTATACCAAGCAACAGGTACCAAAACCCAGGCTAAAACCGTACCTAAAGTAGCACTAACCTGCCAGCCCTGATGTCTACGAATAAATACCAAAGCAGTCAGTATGGTCCAAATGAAGGTTCCCACACCGCTCACTAACAACATAAAGCAATCAGAATGAATCACCTTGATCGCTTCAGGAGCAAAAACCTCTATCGAAAATAAGGCAATTGCAACGATGATCCCGCAAATAGCCGCCTTCTGTGAGTTCCATTGACAGATCCGAAGCCACTCCCACAAACAGCATCCCATTGCAACAGCAACAAGCGCAAGAAAAGCGGTCGGAGAAACTAATAAACTTGCCACAATAATGGCAAAGAGCACGATCGCGGTAATAATTCTTTGCTTTAACATAAAATTTATTTTCTCTTATGAGAGCTGTTCGCTCGTTTTACCAAATCGTCTTTCTCGATTGGCATACCATTCTAGTGCCAGATTAAATTCAGCTTCGTCAAAATCTGGCCACAATACAGGAGTGAAATAAAACTCACTATAGGCACACTGCCAAAGAAGAAAGTTACTAATGCGTGATTCTCCACTTGTACGAATAAGCAAGTCAACATCACCTGCATCAGCTAATTGCACGTGTTGTCCAAAAACTTTTTCATCTAATGTTTTAGGATCAACACCCGAATTCATAACAGATCGACAGGCCTCCACAATATCCCATCGACCTCCGTAGCTCACACAAATATTAAGCGTCATGCCAGTGCAATGAGCCGTAATTTCGTGAGCTTGACGTATTTTTTCTTGTAAAGTCGAAGAAAATGCCTCTAAATTTCCGATAAGTCGAACTCGGATATTAGCCTTTTTTAGTTGTGGGATTTCTTTCTCTAAAGAAACTAAAAATAAGCCCATTAAGGCTTCGACTTCCTCGCGTGGTCGATTCCAATTTTCACTGGAAAAGGCAAAAAGAGTCAAATGATAGACACCAGCTTTAAATGCAGACTGAATGACTTTTCTTACTGCATCTACACCTTGACGATGTCCTGCAACACGAGGCAGGAAACGCTTCTTGGCCCATCGACCATTCCCATCCATAACAACAGCCACGTGCCGTGGGACCGATACACGTGGCTTTTGTATTTGTTTATTCATGCTTCAGAGAAAACTAAACCGTCATGATTTCTTTTTCTTTTTCTGCAACCAGAGCATCAACCTCGGCAATGTATTTGTCGGTTAATTTCTGAATATCAGTCTGAGCACGGCGTTCATCATCTTCCGAAATTTCTTTTTCTTTAACAAGATTAGCGATCTTGCCGTTGGCATCACGCCTTAAGTTACGAATCGCAATCTTAGCCTCCTCGCCTTCAGAACGAACAACCTTAGTTAAATCACGACGACGTTCTTCAGTTAAAGGAGGCATTGGAACGCGAATAATATCGCCAGATGTAGCTGGATTCAAACCTAAATCAGAATTACGGATAGCCTTTTCAACAACAGCTACCATCTTCTTTTCCCATGGTTGAACTGTAATCGTACGAGCATCGGCCAATCCGAGCTGAGCTACTTGAGAAATAGGAGTTGGGCAACCGTAGTAATCGACTGTAATATGGTCGAGCAAGCCTGTGTGGGCACGGCCTGTACGAATTTTCATGAAGTTTTCCTTGAGAGTTTCAATGGAACGCTTCATATGATGTTCAGAATGTGAATAAACTTCTTTAACGCTCATTTCTTTACCTTTACTGGCTATTCATGTACTTATCGTGCAAACGCACATTTACCCAAACGTCGCAATATTCGACTAGATAATTTTGAAAGTCTAACACGCTAGCCAAATAGAGTTAAATTTTTCTTGATTGAACCACTTATCAAAAAACCCCGTCTAAGCATAAAACCTAAACGGGGTCTTTCTTTGCTTCAGATTATAGGTGAATCAACGTACCTTCATCCAATCCCTGAACCACACGCTTTAAAGCACCATGTTTGTGAAGATTGAAAACACGGATCGGCATCTTCTGATCTCGGCACAAGGTAAATGCGGTTGCATCCATAATCTTGAGCTTTTTATTAATTGCTTCGTCAAAAGTCAGATCCTTATACATCTGCGCATCGGGATCTTTCTTCGGATCAGCGGTATAAACACCATCAACTTGAGTAGCCTTAAGAACCACATCAGCACCGATCTCGGCACTGCGCAACGCAGCAGCTGTATCGGTCGTAAAGAACGGATTACCGGTACCTGCGGCAAAGATCACGACACGGCCTTTTTCTAGATGTCGTAAAGATTTACCACGGATATATGGTTCTGCTACTTGATCAATACTCAAAGCGCACTGTACACGTGTTTCAACGCCTAGCTGGCCAAGAATATCTTTGAGTGCCATCGCATTCATACAAGTAGCTAACATACCCATATAGTCACCGGTAGCGCGGTCCATACCTGTAGCACCGAGTGCTACTCCACGGAATATGTTTCCACCACCGACTACAATGGCCACTTGAACCCCAAGTTCCCAAACGGATTTAACTTCCTCAGCGATAGAATGAAGTGTTTCTTTATGGATACCGAAAGCACTTGATCCCATCAAGGCTTCACCGGAAAGTTTTAAAAGAACCCTTTTATATGCAATTTGAGATTCAGCAGTCATTTGGCAACTCCGACTAATTATTGACGAGCGGCAGCGGCCTGGGCAGCAACTTCTGCAGCGAAATCGTTAGAACGCTTTTCCATGCCTTCGCCAACTACAAACAAAGCGAATGTAGATACTGTAGCACCATTAGCCTTCAAAAGCTCGCCAACGCTCTTCTTGTCATCCTTAACAAAAGGCTGAGAAAGCAATGTAACTTCCTTCAAGAACTTCTGAACAGTACCTTCAGCGATGCGTTCGAGCATTGCTTCTGGTTTGCCGTTTTCTCGAGCCTTTTCAATGGCAACAGTACGTTCTTTTTCGATCAATGCAGGATCGATACCTTCTGCAGACAATGCTTTTGGCTTAGCAGCGGCGATGTGCATAGCAACGTCGTGAGCAACTTCTTCGTTACCACCAACAACATCAACGAGAACGCCGATCTTAGAACCACCGTGAACGTAAGTGGATAACTTACCTTGAGCTTCGATAACTTGGAAGCGACGGATAGAAATGTTTTCACCAATCTTACCGATCAAGGCCTTGCGAACTTCTTCAACGGTTGTACCGTTGAGAGTTAAAGTAGCGATAGCTTCAACATTAGCAGGCTTCTGAGTAGCAACAAGCTTAGCTACTTCATTAGCGAAAGCTACGAATTCTGGATTCTTAGCAACGAAGTCAGTTTCAGAGTTGAGTTCAACAATAGCACCAACTCCTGTGGCTTCATCGATATGAATAGCAACAACGCCGTCAGCTGTGATGCGGGCAGCAGCCTTAGTAGCCTTGTTACCAAGCTTAACACGGAGAATTTCTTCAGCACGAGCCATGTCGCCCTGAGCTTCAGTCAAAGCCTTCTTACATTCCATCATTGGAGCATCGGTTTTTTCGCGAAGTTCTTTGACCATTGCAGCGGTAATAGCAACCATTATTCTTCCTTAATTAAGTATAAAAATATAATTTAAAAAAAGGGGCGCGAACGCCCCTTTGAACAAACGGGACACAGATCCCGACGAAGTTAATTAAGCCTGAACTTCAGCTTCTACTTCGACGAATTCTTCTTCCTTGACAGCCTTGACAGTTTCGCCAAGATTCTTTTCCTTGCCTGCAAGGATTGCATCAGCAAAACCCTTGGCGTAAAGACCAACAGCACGAGAGCTATCATCGTTACCAGGGATGATGTAGTCAACACCTTGAGGATTGTTGTTGGTATCAACGATACCAATAACAGGAATACCAAGCTTGTTAGCTTCTTGAATTGCAATCTTGTGATATCCAGTATCGATAACAACGAGCGCATCAGGAATAGCACCCATTTCCTTGATACCACCGATAGCCTTGTTCAACTTTTCGAGTTCACGAGTAAAGTCAAGAGCTTCTTTCTTGGTCATCTTTTCGAGACCGCCTTCAGCAACAGTCTGCTCCATTTCTTTCAAACGCTTCAAAGATACCTTGACTGTCTTGAAGTTTGTGAGCATACCGCCGAGCCAGCGCTGATCAACGTAAGGCATACCACAACGAGTAGCTTCAGCAACAATAGCGTCACGAGATGTACGCTTTGTACCAACGAATAAAACTGTACCTCTTTGAGCGGATAGGTTTGTTAAGAACTTAGCAGCTTCGTCGAATGCAGCAACAGTCTTTTCGAGGTTGATGATATGAATCTTGTTACGCTGACCGAAAATATATTCGGCCATCTTTGGATTCCAGAAGCGAGTCTGGTGACCGAAGTGTGCACCAGCTTCGAGCAGTTCACGCATGCTCAGAGTTGTCATTTGCAAATTCCTTTCTAGGGTTAATTCCAACACTGCGACTAGTGGTCTAAAACAGACACCCTAACAGACACAGTGCGCTATTTTTAATTAAGTTTCCCAGCATGTGCGCCGGTCAACAAGTGCGCGATTTTATCAGAACTTACACCTTGATTCAAGACACAAAACAGACTATAAATTGGGTACCATTACGGCAATTATTGCTTTTTACAGTAATATTAGGATCCATCGTATTGCGACGATTCATAGCGGACGCAATTTTTCAGGAAAAAATATGTTGGGAAGTAAAATCGTTATTAAAACCAAGGACGAAATTGAGCAGATGCGTCTAGCCTGTCGAGACAGCGCACTCGTTCTTGACTACATTGCACCTTTTGTCAAAGCCGGAGTTACAACCGAGTATCTTGATACGCTCATGTTGCGTTACATCGAAGATGAACTCGGAGATATTTCTGCTTGTTTAGGTTACAACCCTGGTGGTGGCACTCCTTATCCAAAAGCTACGTGTATTTCTGTTAATCATCAGATCTGTCACGGAATTCCTGATGGAAAAATCCTTAAAAACGGTGACATTTTAAATATCGATGTAACCGTCATTCGTAACGGATTTCATGGCGATACCAGTCGTATGTTCATGGTTGGGAACTGTTCCATCGCGGCTAAGCACCTCGTAAACGTTACCTTCGATGCTATGTGGAAAGGCATTGAAGTGGTACGTCCTGGCGCCCACATCGGTGACATTGGTCATGTCATTCAACATTTTGCTGAACCTAAGGGATGTTCTATTGTGCGTGAATTCTGTGGCCACGGAATTGGACGAGGCTTCCATGAAGAACCCCAGGTTTGTCACTACGGTAAAATGGGTACTGGTGAAGTCATGAAACCTGGCATGATCTTTACGATTGAACCGATGATCAATGCGGGACGCAAAGAACTACGTATTCTTCCAAATGGTTGGACGGCTGTCACTAAGGATAGAAGCCTTTCTGCTCAGTGGGAACATACCGTACTCGTAACCGAGACAGGATATGAAGTCTTGACGATGTCTCCAGGATGTCCTCCTGCTCCAGACTGGATTAAAACACCATAATTTCTAATAACCTCTGCGAAAAACAGAGGTTTTTATCTTTTTGCCTACGTTTTGTTGCACTAAATGAATCACTATCAAAATATTGCCACTCAATTTTTGAGTGAACGTCATCAATTAGCACAAGATTTTTTACATGATGAGAATGCAAATACGTATTTAAAAAAACATTCTGATAGTGCCGATCGTGCCATAAAACAGATCTTAGAAAACACACAAGTTTCTCCAAGAATCGCTGTCGTTGCAGTAGGAGGATATGGTCGAGAACAACTTTTCCCTTTCTCAGATTTAGATATTTTATTTTTACTCCCCGATGATGTTTTAGACAAAGAACTTCAAAAAATTGAAGAAACATTGGGAGAACTTTGGACCTTAGGTCTTACCATTGGTCATTCCGTACGCTCTATAGATGAATGCATTGAACAGGCCAAAGAGGATATAACGGTTCAAACCGCAATGCTTGAATCCCGACTTTTATGGGGAAACATACCTCTTTTCCAAAAATACCAAAGTGCTATTTTTGAAAATTTAGATCAACAGCGTTTCTTTCGCGCAAAGTTTATCGAACAACAACAACGACATTTAAAATACAACGAAAGCCCATACTCTCTTGAACCCAACATCAAAGAATCACCAGGAGGTCTTCGAGATCTCAATATTTTGATTTGGCTTATGAAAGCGACGGAATTTGGTGGTAATTGGGAAGAAGTGGCCCAAAATGGCCTTATCACCAAAAGAGAAGCTGATTTACTAGATGTCGTAACGACCAATCTTTATCGATTGCGAATTTTGATGCATTTACATTGCAATCGTCATGAAGATCGACTTCTTTTTGAAATACAAGAATCCATTGCAAAAGCATTAAAGATTCCAGAAATCGAAGGACGTCGAAGTAGTGAAATTCTGATGCAACGCTACTATCTCAATGCTAAAACGATTTCGCAATTTAATACGATCTTGTTGCAAGCGATTAAAGAAAAATTCTTACCCGAAAAAGAATATGCAAAAGAGGATACTCAATATTTTGTCATTAATGGCGAAATTCTGGATATTCGAAGTGATGACACTTTCGTTAATAATCCTCATGCGATTCTTAACGCCTTTTTATTTCAATGTGAAAACCCTAAAGTCACACGTAAATCAACTCGTTTATGTCGTGCTCTTTTAGCTACACATAACCTTATCGATGATAAGTTCCGAAATGATCCAATCAATAAAGAAACTTTTTTAAGAATTATTCGCTCAAAAGAAGAGGTTTATCACGCTCTATCAGAAATGAATCGTTGGGGAATTTTAGGTCGATTTTTACCGATTTTTCGTCATATTGTCGGTCAAATGCAACACGATCTATTCCATGCTTATACGGTTGATCAGCATACGATTCTGGCGATACGCTATCTGAGACACTTTACCAAAAGTGAAAATGCGCATGAAATGCCCCTGTGTACTGAGCTTATGTTAACTATTAAGGATAACTGGCGCTTAGTACTGGCTCTACTTTTTCACGATATTGGTAAAGGTTATGGTGGCGACCACAGTCGCATTGGAGAAGAATACTTCCTTCGTTTTGCAAAAGAATTTAACTTAGAAAACGAAGATCGGAATTACATTGCCTTTCTAGTCCGAGAGCATCTGACTCTAAGTCAGGTAGCACAAAAACAAGATATCTCTGATCCTTTAATCATTGAACAATTCGCACAAAAAGTCGGGAACATCGATCGATTAATGGGACTTTATCTCATTACAGTTTGTGATATCCGCGCAACCAGCCCTACGATATGGAACGCTTGGAAGGGACAACTTTTAGAAGCACTTTATTTAGAAACGGCTAAAGTTCTCAAGGGAAGAGGTATGTCTCGAGAAACTCTGGTTCAAAGACGAAGAAAAGATGCACTACCTCTTTGTCAATTTACTTTAGAACAAGAAAAACTCATCAATCGTTTTTGGAATAACTTGGATGTAGCTTATTTCATGCGTCACTCCGTTAAGGATATCGTCTGGCATGCGAAAAGCATCCTTCCTGTACTATCCCAAAAAAGAACTATTACAGCGGTTCGCGATCTTCATGATGGTCAATTAAGTTATGAAATCTTAGTTTTGACAGAAGATCGACCCGAACTTTTTGCTGATATTGCCTCTTACTTCCAGCGGTATCATTGCTCTATTCTTCAGGCTCAAATTCACACTGGCCGAGATGGTTGGGTATTAGATTCGTTTATCGTCACCAATGATGGAAAAGAACTCTCTTCAGACGCTTTAATTAAAAACCTAGAAACAGAATTGCCTGAATTTATTGATCAGAGAAAGACAATCACCCCTATCACGGGACGATTATCAAGACGATCTAAAATTTTCCCAATTACACCATCGGTCACCATCCGCCCTGATGCAAATGGCTGTCAATATTTGTTATCCATCATAGCGATAGACCGTTTAGGCTTGCTCGCTTCTATTGCTCGAACACTGGTCGAATTTAAAATTAATCTGATAACCGCCCGCATCACAACGCTAGGAGAACGGGTTGAGGACGTATTTTTAATTGAAGGTGCACTTCTTAGCAATACCGCTAAAACTCAAGAATTTGAAAGAAAATTACTTGAGCTCATCGATATTTAAATCTTCAGAAGCTTTAAGAACAATCTCTAAACTTTGCTTAGTCGTACGCTCTAAGATTTCGCTTAAATTCGTAAAATCAATACACTCCTCTGAGGTTTGACGCCCCGCGGCGTGATTTACGATTTGGCAAATCATGGCGTACGGCAGATTCAGTTCCCGCGCAAGACAAGCTTCAGGCATCAGAGTCATTCCGATGTAATGCACACCATCCCGAGCCATTCGATCCACCTCAGAGGCTGTTTCTAGTCTAGGTCCTTGAGTCACACCATAAACACCACCATCAATAATCGGATAGGATAGTGCACCGGATGCATCCAATAGTAATTCTCGGACTTTTTCGTCAAACGGATTCGTAAAATCAATATGTACTATAGTTTCCGAATCGCCACAGTTATATGAACTTTCCCGCCCCCAAGTGTAATCAATTAATTGATCTGGAATAGCCAACATACCCGGTTTATCTTCAGGAGAAATACATCCCACAGAACCAAAACCAACAACAAAATCAGGGCTTAGTTGGTTAATCGCCCATAGATTAGCTCGGTAGTTAATCATGTGAGGAGGGTAACGAACACTCATTCCATGGCGAGAAAGAAAGACTACTTTCGTCTTACCAATAAAACCAACTTCAAGTGGTGCACTAGGCATGCCCCAGGGAGTTTCACTAAAAACTTCTTTTTTATCTGAAAGTTGAGGCATTTCATGTAGACCACTTCCACCAATAATTGCGATCGTCGTCACATTTCCTCCTTTTGCAATAATTGTTTAAATTGCCCTTCGTCTAGAATCGTTATGCCTAGTGATTGGGCTTTTTCTAGCTTACTTCCTGCATTTTCTCCAGCCAAAACATAGTCCGTTTTTTTCGATACAGAACTACTAACCTTACCTCCCAAGGATCGAATCAGGTCACTGGCCTCATTTCTTGAAAGTGTTGGAAGTGTTCCAGTTAAAACCCATGTTTTATCTTTTAGAAGTCCATCTGGTTTACTGCTTCCGACCTGTTCATTCCAATGGACACCGAGAGTTTTGAGCTCTTCAATCACTTGACGATTTTCAGGTTCAGCAAAGAAATGCAGAATCGAATCCGCAACTACATCACCAATATCATTTACAGATAAAAGATCCTCTTTCGTTACTTTTTCAAGAACATCTAGTGAACCGAAATTCTGAGCTAAAGACCGGGCCGTTGCTTCACCAACTTCTCTAATTCCAAGAGCATAAAGGAATTTTTCTAAGGTTGTTGATTTAGATGCTTCAATCGCAGAAATCAGATTTTTTGCTGACTTTTCGCCCATCCGTTCCAATTGAACCAAGTCATCTAATTTCAGACGATATATGTCTGCAACGGTTTTTATTAATCCAGTAGTTACGAGTTGATCGACTAATTTTTCCCCTACTCCGTCAATCCCCATGGCTAAACGGGAAACAAAATGCAAAATCGCCTGCTTTCTTTGGGCTGAGCAGAATAAGCCACCCGTACACCTACGATCCTTTTCTCCCTCTTCCTTATAGGCATGAGAACCACAAATCGGACAAAATTCTGGCATTACAAAAGGACGAACGGTCGAAGGCCTTAATTCAGGAAGTACCTTAACGATTTCAGGAATCACGTCGCCAGCTCGATGCACAACAACCGTATCTCCGATTAAAAGACCGAGTTCCTTAACGAAGTCTTCATTATGCAGGCTCACATTGCTAATTGTGGTTCCACCGACAAATACGGGCTCCAAACGAGCCACAGGAGTTAATTTACCGGTACGGCCCACTTGAACATCAACGTCGAGCACACGAGTTTGAGCTTCTTGAGGAGGATATTTATGAGCACAAGCCCACCGAGGTTCTCGAGAAACAAAACCAAGCTGACGTTGCAAGGCAAAATCATTAACTTTATAGACTACACCGTCAATATCGAAGTCGAGTTCCTCTCTTAAATGAGCAACTTTTTCATGAAACGCTTCTAACTGCTCAGGGCCTTGAACCACTTGACGCAAGTCTGTTACAGGAAACCCCTTTCGAGCTAAATAATCTAGAAGTTCAGATTGTGAAGAAACAGGCATTTCACTGACTTCCCCTAAACCATAAGCATAAAAAGATAGACGTCGTTTAGCGGTAACTCTAGAATCGAGTTGGCGGAGGCAACCGGCTGCGGCGTTTCGGGCATTAGCAAACAACTTTTCACCTAAAGAAGCCTGTTCTTCGTTTAGTTTTTTAAAGTCGGTTTTATGCATGAGCGCTTCGCCTCGAACTTCAAAGACTTTTGGTAAGCCCTCAACCTGAAGAGGTAACGAACGAATGGTTCGTACATTTGCCGTAACATCTTCTCCCACGTAGCCATCACCACGAGTCGAGGCTAAAACCATGATTCCGTCTTCATACCGAATATTAACGGCTAAGCCGTCAAACTTTAGTTCACAGTTATATTCAATAGAGTTAGAAGCGCTCTCTAATTCAAGCTCTCTTCGAATTCGACTATCAAAATCCTTAGCACCTTGTTCGGTGTAATCTGTTTCGGTATGAATCGACAGCATGGGTTGAGAGTGCTTCACTTTTACTAATTCCGACTTAACTTCTCCACCCACACGTTGGGTTGGAGAACTTAGCTTTTTTAATTGAGGATACTTTTCCTCTAAGCGAACCAACTCTTGAAAAAGTGAATCGTAGAGTTCATCTGAAATGGTCGGAGCATCTAATTCATAGTAAGACCGGTTGTGCTTTTCAATTTCACTCGAAAGCTGTTCCATTCGAAGCTTAACGATCTCTAAATCCACTACAGAATTGCTCGCATTCATAACGTTCTCATTTGATAATTAATACACGAATCAATAAAAAGATTAATCGAGTAGACGATGTGCTGTAAGACTACCCGGTTCCACACCTGCCTTACGCATCGAATCATAGAAGACCTTCATTTCGCTTCGGACGGTAGAAAACATCGCATTATCAATCTCTGATCCGTTACCACAGAAGATTTCTCCGTCTAGCATTGCAGAAATAGCGTTCGTTGCAATCACTAATTCTCGAAGTGGATCCTTTTCTGGAAGCGATAAACCGACTAATAAAGAAATGACCGTATTGTTTTCATCAATATAGCGACAAGCCAAAATACCCTTACGATTACCTACCCGTTTACCATCTTCATCTACAAGTAACTCGCCTACCTTTTCATAGTGTTTTGAATCACAACGCTTGAATCCGACCTCACTACACACTTTTTCGAATTCATCGATGGAAATCTTTCTAGCACTTCGAATCAAAAGGGATATTTGAGCACCATACTCTTGAATAAATCGAGATAATTTTTTGATTCTTTCAAGAACATCCATTTGATCTGGACCATCCATGATGCCTTCAAATTCAAGTTCAACTTGTTGCAAAATTTGATAAAACTTAGCTACAGACAGATCATCTAACTGTCCTTTTCCAGTCACTGGTTGCAAATAAATTAAAACAGATGAAAATACACCGATTGAATCCGGCACAAACCAATGTTTCTGATTATCGTCAAAGGCATAAAAACGGATATAAGAATTTTCGTTGAATTCTCTAAATGCTGACAGCTCAGCTACCAACAATTTTCCCGGAATTGGATTTTTAAACTGAATCTTAAATACTTCATCAATAAAAGAATCAACCTGAGGAAGGCCGTCCTGATTTTTATCGAACTCAATTAATCCAACATTTTCAAAATCTAAAGAAACATCAGTGGATTGATGTTCCTGATCACATTCTTTTTCGTTGACTAGGGGCTTTTCAGGCAAACTTTCTGTGGGGTTTATTTTAACTTCGCTTTCTTTATTCTCTTTTACGGATACCTGAGGCTCTTGAGGTTGTATCTCCGTAAATTCTGGTTCAACCTTAGCTTCCAATGGTTCTCTTTTTTCTTGTGGCTGACGCATTGTCGGTTGTTTTTTTAGCCATTTGAAACCAAATAGCACCAAACCAGCAATAACCACCAAAAGAACAATTAATACAATATACAGCGAATCCATCAACTTGCCTTCAAAACTATTTTTCCAAATTTCAAATTTTAACTCTAGTTGATTAGGGAAGTAACTCTATCTAACACACCAAGCACAACAATAGTGTTAATTACTTAATATTCAATTGGTTACAAAACAGCACACAGCATAGAAAGAAACTATTACGTTGATTCATTTAAATGATTAAACTAACGCAAAATTAAATTCTCCTTTACAAAAAATAAGATGAATCCCAAAAAAATTGTTATTTTGACAACCGGCGGTACGATCGTCAGTAGTGGCACTTCATCGACGCAACTTACGGGCTACAGTATTACAGACTTTAAGGTTAATGACCTTCTATCCCAAATTCCAGAATTATCTCAATTTGCTGATATCTCAATTGAAGCGGTTAGTAATATCGATTCAAGTAATATGACTTCAGAAATTTGGGTACGTTTAGCTCAAAGAATTACCACCTTAGCTTCATACCCAGAAATTGATGGCTTTGTGATCACTCACGGTACCGATACCATGGAAGAAACAGCTTTCTTCCTATCTCTTACGGTACAAACAAGTAAACCGATCGTTTTGACTGGAGCCATGCGTCCAGCCACAGCGATTTCTGCAGATGGTCCTATTAATTTATTAAATGCGGTAAGAGTAGCAGTTCATCCTGAAGCACAGGACAAAGGTCCTGTTATCGTTATGAATGACAAGATTTTTTCTGCTCGGGATGCGACTAAATCGGATCCAACCAATGCAGATACGTTTGTCAGCACGGAATTTGGTTCTTTAGGACTTATCTCGGGAAATCGTATTGTCTTTTACCGTAATACACCGTATAGACATACGGTGAATAGTGAATTCCAAATTCCTCAACTCCCATTACCTCGTGTTGATGTTGTTTTGTCACATGTGGACGCTGACCATGTTTTTATTGAAGCAAGTGTGGCCTCGGGAGCTAAAGGAATCGTGCACATGGGAACTGGAAATGGTTCCATTCATAGTAACTCGGAGCAAGCTCTTATTAAGGCTACTCTAGCGGGTTTAATTATCGTAAGAGGTTCTCGTACCTGGAAAGGGTGCGTCGTAGAGGGACTCGAACACTGGCAGGATGCTGGTTTTATTCCTCAAGGTACTTTATCTGCGATTAAATCTCGCATACTTCTTCAGGTCGCATTAGCACATGGATTAGATAAAAAAAATATTGCCCGAGTATTTACAGAATATTAGGTTTTCAAATAGGACTCATTTATGAATAAAAATTTATCTTCCAATTCTGTCATTGATCTGATTTGTTCCCATCACTCAGTCAGAGAATTTACGGATGAACCGGTTTCTACTGAAATGCGTGAGGCAATTTTCAACGCTGCGCGAGCCTCTTCCTCCACTTGTTTTTTACAAGAAACGACTGTTATCCGCATTACCGATGAAGAAAAACAAAGAAAATTAGCCGAGTTATCCGGACATCAGCATCAAGTACTCACCGCCCCCGAGTTATGGATTTTCTGTGCGGACATGCATCGTAATATTCAGCTTGTCGATAACTGCGATACGGGCTGGATTGAGCAGCTCATGATCGGATGTATTGATACGGGTATTTTCGGTCAAAATGCTATGATCGCTTTGGAATCATTAGGACTCGGTGGCTGTTTCATTGGCGGTATTCGCAATAACATTGAAGCTGTTACGACCCTCTTAGATTTGCCTAAAAACACGTTCCCTGTGTTTGGAATTGCTTTTGGACATCCAGCACGTCACAATGAATTAAAACCTAGGCTCCCCTCTGCTGTAACCTTTATGGAAAATCGATACGTTGAGCCGGATCCCGAGGTTTTAGCTCAGTACGATCGTGAAATGGAACAGTACTACGCCCATCGTTCTACGAATAAGAAAGCAACAAATTGGTCTAAAACTGTTAGTCCTATTTTAGAAAAAGAACGACGATTCTTTATGCTTGATTACCTGAAACGTCAGGGCTGGGCTCTAAAGTAACAGGATATTTAGTCAACATTTTTTAGGGTTGTACTCGATAAAAGTACAACCCATTTCGTTTTGTATTCGGTTTATTTTTACAATACGAAAAGTTTTTCTCTCGACTCTAATCATGCTAAATAGCATTCCATTTCTCACTATTGGTCTACTAACGGCCTCCAATCTTTTCATGACCTTCGCTTGGTACGGTCATTTACGATTCACTCACTTACCACTTTGGCTAGTCATTTTGGCCAGTTGGGGAATTGCCTTTTTTGAGTATTGCCTACAGGTACCGGCAAATCGAATTGGGTTTGGATATTTTTCTCCTGCAGAGTTAAAGACATTACAAGAAGTCATTTCTTTGACAATCTTTTTGGCTTTCTCGGTCTTTTATCTCGGCCAACCAATCAAATGGAACTACATTGTTGGTTTCCTCTTGATTGTTTTAGGGGCATTTTTCGTATTCCATCGTTGGGACTAATCTCTTACCCATTCTCTTTTGGATAAATATGAGTGCGCAAAATGGGAGAAATTATGTTTACTGAAGAAGTCTAACGAGTACTATCTCATCAGTTTCATTTGAAGTTTCTCCTTGTTGTGCTTTTCCGATTGAGCTAAGAATCGGATTGGGTATTACACCGTTAGCGGATTTGGAATCAAATCCGCTTTTCTATTCATAAGCCAAACACTCTTGTAATATATTGTTACAAATATATAGTATGATTAAAGCAACTTGAAGCTTAATGGAATCGATTACTGAAATTATCAATTCATCAAAAGAAATCCGATTTAGTACAACCTGAATGATCAATGAATCGGAGAAACAATAAGGCAAAAGCGTAGGTCGTACTGAGGTTTAATTGAATAAAAAGAAAAAAATCTGAAAACAAAAAATAAAACCCTGTAAAAACAGGGTTTTATAATTTTGGTCGCCCCAACAGGACTTGAACCTGTGACCAAGCGATTATGAGTCGCCTGCTCTAACCAACTGAGCTATAGGGCGGTAGATGGTTACTCTTCGCGATCTCCATCTAGGAAGCTACGTAGTTTATCAGATCTACTGGGGTGACGCAGCTTTCTGAGAGCCTTTGCTTCGATCTGACGAATACGTTCGCGAGTAACGTCAAACTGACGACCCACTTCTTCTAACGTGTGATCAGTATTCATTTCAATACCGAAACGCATTCTCAAAACTTTCGCCTCTCTTGGAGTCAAGGAATCTAAGACCTCCTTGGTGATCTCGGTTAAGCTGGAGTGTTGAGCGGCGTCAGCAGGTGCAACCGTACCGGTATCTTCAATGAAATCGCCAAGATGCGAATCATCATCATCACCAATTGGTGTCTCCATTGAAATCGGTTCTTTTGCGATCTTCAGAATCTTGCGAATCTTATCTTCCGGCATATCCATCTTTTCTGCCAACTCGCTTGGATCTGGTTCTACACCAGTTTCTTGCAGAATTTGACGAGAAATTCGATTCATCTTATTGATCGTTTCGATCATATGAACTGGAATACGAATGGTTCTAGCCTGGTCCGCAATAGAACGAGTAATGGCCTGACGAATCCACCAAGTTGCATAAGTAGAGAACTTATAGCCTCGACGGTATTCAAACTTATCTACAGCCTTCATTAAACCAACGTTACCTTCTTGAATCAGATCCAAGAACTGTAAACCACGGTTCGTATACTTCTTAGCAATAGAAATCACCAAACGTAAATTAGCTTCAGTCATTTCTCGTTTTGCTTTACGAGCCTTGGCTTCACCAGTAGCCATATGATTGAAGATATCTTTAAGATCTTTCAATGGCAGACTTACACTGTTCTGAATATCCAGTAATTGCTGTTGCATCTGCTGAATTTCAGGAAGACGACGTTCAATTAATCCAGAGTATGCCTTTCCAGCATGAGCCTCTGCATCAGACCAAGATAAATCCGTCTGATTTTCAAGGAATCCTTTCAAGAAGTAATCACGAGGCATCTTGGCTCGATTAACCATGATGTCGTAAATACGAGATTCAATCTTGCGGATACCTTCTACTTGGGTTCTCAAGGTATTGCAAAGACGCTCAACCGTATTAGCCGTAAAACGCAAAGTCAACAAGATTTGACGAATCGCATTCTGAGCATCAATGAATTCCTGTGAGCGGTTTCCTTCCTTAGCATAGGCTACTTTTAGATTTTCATACTCAAGTTTGCACTGATCAAGGCGTTCTAATACTTGAACCTTCAACTCTTCTAACTGTCCAGCAGTCATACCAGAAGCACCAATATCAGTACTTTCATCAGTTTCGATATCGTCAATCGTATTCGATTCAATAACGTCATCAATGTCATTTAAACCGTCAACGATTTCATCAATTTGCATTAAACCAGAACGTACTTTCTCAGCGTCTTCTAAAATCGTTACGATCGTAGTTGGACAGCCCGAAATCGCATGGACCATATGCTTGAGACCATCCTCAATTCGCTTCGCGATCTCAATTTCACCTTCACGGGTAAGCAACTCAACAGAACCCATTTCACGCATATACATACGAACAGGATCCGTCGTACGACCGAAGTCACTGTCAACTGTAGCCAATGCTGCTTCGGCTTCTTCATCCGCAGCGTCATCGGTTACCGTAGGAACCGAATCGCCAATGAGCATATCGTCAGCAGAAGGAGCATGCTCATATACCTGAATACCAAGATCGGCTAAAGTAGAAATGATCTGATCAATCTGGTCCGGATCCACAATGTTTTCCGGCATGTGGTCATTCACTTCAGAATAGGTGAGATAACCACGCTCCTTACCCATACGAATAAGAGCTTTCAGTTTGTTCAAACGGGTCTCTTTATCTTCAGCTTCTTGTGCATGATAGCTCTTAGAAAGAGCATCCTTCATCATTTTGTCACGAGCACCTTTTCTACCACGTGTGCTCACAGAAGGAACATAAGATTCAGCAATAGCGACTTCTGCGTCTTCTGTATCATCATCGCTGTCGCCAATCAAATCATCCTCGTGATTTTCAACCTTTGCTTTGGGTTTACGACCTGGACGACCAGCTGTTTTTTTCTTTGCAGTCTTTGTAGTGGTCTTTTTAGTGGTCGTTGTAGAGTCACCATCTTCTTCTGTTGCTTTCTTAGTGGAAGCACGACGCTTTGTTGGTTTTTCTTCAACTTCCTCTACTTCAGCTGTTTTACTGGTCTTTTTTCTAGTTGTTTTTTTAGGTTCAGCAACAACAGTCTCTTCCACGACCTTTTTAGTAGTACGTCTTGTAGTCTTTTTAGGAGCTTTTTCGACTTCTTCACTAGCAGAACCAACAACGGCTTCTGACTTTACTTCCTCGTCAGCAACTTTTTCAACTTTCTTTCTTGTTGTGGTTTTCGTGGTTGTTGTAGTTTTTTTCCTAGTGGTCCTTTTAGCTTCTTTTACAACCACTTTCTCAGCTGTTGTATCCACTACAACTTCAGCGGTTTCTGCACTAACTTCGTTCTCAGACTTCTTTGATTTGCTCGTTGTTCTTTTGGCAGTTGCCATATTCCACCTTTTTGCTGACCCTTTATCAGCATTCCTCAGAAAATGAAAAAACAAAACCCCTTGGGTACCTTTTAGTACCTTTAAGGTTTCATCTTTCAAACTTCCCTAGAATTATCCTAAGATACCGATATGGAGATCTATGCTGGCTCATGGAGCGAATCTCGTATGGATCTATTTTTAAATCTCGAATATCGATCCCCTTAGGGTTCAAACACGCCTCCGACTTCTGTCTCCTGGGCGCACATACATCTTAACCTTCTAAATTTACCATTTAGGTTTAATTTGTCAAGAAATTCTATCATTTCACGGCTACTTATGATGATTTTCAATCAACTAATTGTCTCGTGTAATAGCCTTACTCAGCTGTGTCCTTATCGCTTTATCGTTTTGAACAATACGTTGTCTAGATTGATAGAGCTGTCGGTAACGATCTCTTGAGGAATCATCGGACAGACCTTTTTCAATCAATTGTTTGATCTCAACATCTAAACGATTTTTTTCTGTTTGTAGAAAAATAAGCTCTACCTCATACTTTGCGCAGATATATGGGGTATTCAACTCGTGAGCTTTAGCCACTTCTTCCCGAATTAAATCAGATTCGTCGATTCCTTCAAGTAGGCCAAGCAAAATATTTCGGTTGTTTTCTATCATCCGCTCAAATTGCTCACCCTTTGCATCCTCTGGAATATCTCGCAATCGATCTGCAAAAACAAATCCATCATCAGCTTCATGTGTAATAACAGAAATCACCTTCAATACCGTTTTTGCCACCGCATTATTAATGCTAATCATCATTTCCGTGGCACTTTTCTCATATTCAACAGCTAATTGAGGATATTGAATAAAATTTCTTAATACGCAAAGTAGTGGTGAATTTTTATCGATTGCTGGAATACGAGGTTGAAAAACCGAATGAGACGTCTCCTTATTGTCAGACCTCTTATTTTTTCGATAAGTCGGCAATGACGTCGATACTTCAACTTCTCTAAGCCCAAATTCCCGATTAACGAATGAAAGTTCCATACCGCACATCGTTGCAATTTGACGAACAATATCGTTTTTTACGGTATCGCTTCCTATGGAACGTACTAAAGGACTTGCCTCAGACAAGAAAGAAGCTTTGTCTTCCGCTAACTTCAGATCTCGATCTTCAGACAAAGAATCCAACATAAATTTGGACAAAGGAATGGCCCGAAGGATTTCGCTTTCAAAAGCTTCTTTACCCTGTTTCTTTACGAAACTATCGGGATCTTCACCTTCCGGTAAGAAAAGGAATAAGGCTTTCTGTTTATCGGACAACAACGGAAGAGATAAAACCATCGCTCGCTTCGCAGCCTTGCGTCCTGCTTCATCCCCATCAAAAGAGAAAATAATCTTGTCGGTTAATTTAAGTAGTTTCTCAATATGTTCTTTTTTAATCGCTGTACCTAATGGAGCACAAGCTTCACCAAAACCAGCTTGAGACAATTGAATAACGTCCATCTGCCCTTCAACAACAATAACTCGACCTTTGTCGTGGATAGATTGACGCCCTTCATAAAGTCCAAAAACCTCTTGGCCTTTAATGAAGATTGGAGTCTCACCTGTATTGATATATTTTGGATTTTCACCACACATTGTACGGGCACTAAATGCGATAGTTTGCCCTCGAGAATTTCGGATTGGGAACATGAGACGATTTCTGAAAAAATCGTAAAGTTCACCGTTTTTCCCTTCTTTCTGTAAGCCCGATTCCTTTAAATATTTGGGATCGATATTTTTTAATGATTGTGTCAACCCATGCCATGAGTCTGGCGAATAACCGATGGCAAATTTTTCGATTGTTTCTGGACTAAGACCTCGTTCAAGGCAATACTGACGAGCTTCACTTCCGTGCTGTGAATTGAAGCATACACGGTAGTAGTCCTGAGCCGCCTTCATGACATCGGTCAAACGAATTCGATCTTGATTTGGTTTTCTCTGTCCGTCATAACGAACTGTCATTCCATAATCTTGAGCAAGTCGTTCAATTGCTGTCGGATAATCAACGCCTTCATATTGCATAACAAAATTGATGGCATTTCCATGAGCACCACAACCAAAGCAATGGTAAAAATTTTTACTCCGACTTACCGAAAAACTAGATGTCTTTTCGTTATGAAATGGACAACAGGCCCAACCTCTATCTCCCTTATCCTTTAAAGGAACACGACGATTAACCACGTCGTATACATCAACGCGATCAATAAGTTCACTAATAAAAGACTGAGAAATCATCAATAACCTTCCAGAAAAACCTAAAGCCTCGTTGGCATAAATCCGACGAGGCTTAGGTTTTATAATGAATTAATCAAGCAGTCAACTTTGCCTTGATAATTGCGGATACCTTAGACATATCCGCCTTACCGGCTACCATTGGCTTGACCTTTCCCATTACCTTTCCCATCGCACCGAGACCTGTCACACCAAGCTCAGCCATAACAGAACCAACAACCTGTTCAATTTCTTCTTCAGTCATCTGTTCAGGCAGATAAGAAGATAAAACTGAAATTTCTGCAGATTCTTTATCTGCAAGATCCTGACGACCAGCATTAAGATACTGCTGTACAGAATCTTTGCGTTGCTTAATAAGCTTAGCAACAATCGACTGAATCAGAGCATCATCTGCAACAACCTGCTCATCGACCTCTTTTTGCTTGATCGCAGCTAAAAGCAATCGAATTACACTGAGACGACCCGCATCATGAGCGCGCATCGCTTCTTTCATGTTGGAGACAATTAAATCCTTCAGACTCATAATCTTCTCGAAGAGATAAAAACCGGAAAGTAAAGCTTCTTAGTAAAGCTTCTTAGGGAGCATCATGCTACGCAAGCGCTTGTAATGACGCTTAACAGCAGCAGCCTTTTTACGCTTACGTTCTGCTGTTGGCTTTTCATAGAACTCACGAGCACGAAGTTCAGTCAAAAGACCGCTCTTTTCAATAGTACGCTTGAAGCGACGTAAAGCAACTTCAAACGGTTCGTTTTCTTTAACACGGATAGTGGGCATTGAGCACCTAAACCTATAGAAAAATGGGTAACGAGTACCAGTTAATAAATTAATTTTTTGGCAAAATACGCAGAAATACTCCGTATATGCCACTCGAAAGTTTGCAATTCTAAGCTATTTTTTCGTTTTATGTGTAAATCTATTGTTCAAAAACGATATTTTTATCGTTCATTGGGTTTTCTGCGCATCAAATGTCGCACAATTACGACAGTTGGAATATCAAAAAACACCAGATTCAATATCACCACCTTCTTTTATTTACCAACGTTCACTTCATTTTGAACGGCAATCATAGCACCATATTTCAAAATTTCTGTGTTTTTTCATACTTTATAACCGACTACATCCCTATCAGGATGCAAAGAATCACTTAAAATATCCCGAATTCTTTTTAAGGTTATTTAAATGCTAATTCTTGGGATTGAATCATCTTGTGATGAAACGGGCGCAGCGCTCTATGACACAGAAAAAGGCTTACTCAGTGAAGCCTTACATTCACAAATAGATATGCATCGCCTTTATGGAGGCGTTGTACCCGAATTAGCAAGTCGTGATCACATTCGACGTGCCATTTCTTTGATTGATACCGTCATGGAAAAAGCTCATAAAACTCGAAAAGATCTCGATGCGATTGCGGTTACGGAAGGACCTGGACTTGCAGGTGCGTTACTCGTTGGCACTTCCGTGGCTCATGCTATCGGTTTGGCTTTGGATATACCGGTCATCGGCATTCATCACATGGAAGGTCATCTCCTTTCCCCAATGCTAGCAAGTGATAAGCCTACTTTCCCGTTTGTAGCGCTTCTCGTATCCGGTGGACATACTCAATTAATGGAAGTCCAAGCTCTCGGTCAATATAAATTATTGGGAGAAACGCTAGACGACGCAGCGGGGGAAGCTTTTGATAAAACCGCTCAAGCACTTGGAGAATGTTACCCCGGTGGTCCGGTTGTTTCTCGCTTTGCTGAATTAGGTAGAAGTGGTGTTATTGAGCTACCTCGTCCCTTGATTCATGCTCCTAATTTCGATTTTAGTTTCTCTGGATTAAAAACTGCTGTTATGAATGCCATTCGTAACGCAGAAAATCCTCAAGATCCACAGTTCAAATACGATCTTGCTCGAGGATTTGTTGATTCGGTTACAGATGTTTTAGTAACTAAATCCATTAAGGCTTTAAAGAAAACTCGATGCAAAAACCTAGTCGTTGCTGGGGGAGTTTCTGCCAACAAGCAATTAAGAGCTTCTTTGGAGAAAAGTTGCCGACGCATTGGTGCTAAAGTTTTTTTCCCGCCAAGCAACTTGTGTACGGATAATGGCGCAATGATCGCCGTAGCCGCTGCGGCTCACCTTAAAGATATCCAATCCGCTCAAAACACTAAATCCACAGCTACCGGTTTTCAAATCAAACCTCGCTGGACTCTTAATACAGCTACCGAGTAGAACTGAGAGCGCAATCAACGGTCTTTGCGCCTAAAACCGTGACGAGAATTTGAGGATCAATTTTAATGTTGAATCCTCGACGTCCTCCGTTAATGTAGATTTGAGGTAAATCTAAAATAGTTTTTTGAACGTAAATCGGCATCCGTTTTCGGGTATTAAAAGGTGAAGTTCCTCCGACACGATATCCACTATTTCGTTCCGCCTGCTCTGGTTTACAAGGTTCGATATGCTTAGCTCCAACTTGACGAGCTAAGCTCTTAGTAGAAACTTCACAGTCACCGTGCATCAAGATCACCAAAGGAGTAGCTGATTCATTCTGCATAATAAGGGTCTTGATTACCATATGTTCGTCTACATTGAAGCACTTCGCCGCCCATTGAGTTCCACCGTGTTCAATATATTCATAAGTACAACCGTCATAAGGCACTTTGTGAGCCTTTAGCCATTCCGTTGCCGGAGTAGCTGAAACATGTTCCTTTTTACTACTCATAATTTTTAAACCTTGCATCCGAGATGCTTTCATTGGTCTTTGAGGATCGCAGCTTCCACATCCTTTTTCCATAACACTTTCGGCAACGGAAATTCTACGTTTTCTTCCACCCCACTCATGGTTGTAACCGATATTAAAGAAAACGATTTTAGTTTTTCAATAATTTCTTCTACCAAAATTTCAGGAGCACTCGCACCGGCTGTAATTCCAATACACTTAACTCCATCAAACCACTTTTCATCTAACTCACTAGCACCATCGATTAGGTAAGCACGAGTACCAACTTTTTCGGCAACCTCACGAAGACGATTGGAATTTGAACTCGTCTTACTACCAACCACCAGGACAAGATCAACGGATTTTGCCAGCTCTTTGACCGCATCCTGTCGATTCTGTGTGGCGTAGCAAATGTCTGCTTTTTTAGGTTCCAGAATCTGAGGAAAACGTTCTTTCAAAGATTGAATAACTTTTTTTGCATCATCATGAGAAATCGTAGTCTGACTAACATAGGCTACCTTCTCTGGATCTTTAACATCTAAGGATTGAACTTGTTCTGGGCTTTCAATCACTTCAATTTCAGAAGGTACTTGACCAACAGTTCCTTCAACTTCTGGGTGCCCTTTATGACCGATCATAATAATTTGATAGCCATTGCGATGCATTTTTGCAACTTCAGCATGAACCTTAGTCACCAGAGGGCAAGTAGCATCATAAATTTTCAACTTACGAGCACGTGCTTCATCCTCTACAGAGCGAGGTACGCCATGGGCAGAAAAAACTAAAACCGAATTATCGGGAACTTCACTGACTTCATTAACAAAAATGGCCCCCTTGTTGCGTAGTGTATTCACAACATATTTGTTATGAACAATTTCATGTCGTACATAGATCGGAGCCCCATGTACTACCAAAGCCCTCTCCACGATTGCAATTGCTCGATCAACTCCGGCACAAAACCCTCTAGGTTGAGCTAAAAGAACCTTCACCGGCCTCTCCCAAAACAAGTTAATGATGTGTCATTGTATCTGAGTCAATCGGATTTCTAGAGAAAAAATAAAATAGATATTTTTATTCGTGCAAAGAAATCGAAAAATCAGTATAATTACGGCTTTTGATCCTCTGGCCATCAATTAACAGGGTTATTTGATCGCTTGGAGAGGAATTGATAAACGTTTTTATTTCTGGAGAGTTAGCGATGGCACGAGTGTGTCAAGTCACCGGCAAGAAGCCGATGGTCGGCCATTGCGTTTCGCACGCCAACAACAAGACTAAGCGTCGTTTTATGCCCAACTTACAGTACCGTCGTTTCTGGGTTGAGAGCGAAAACCGCTGGGTCCGTCTGCGCGTAACAAATGCAGCCCTGCGTACGATCGACAAGAATGGTATTGAAGCTGTTCTGGCGGACCTCCGAGCCCGCGGCGAAATCTAATAGGAGTTCACCATGGCAAAAGGTATCCGTGAAAAAATCAAACTGGCTTCTACAGCTGGTACAGGACATTTCTACACTACAACGAAGAACAAGCGTAATTCGACTGGTAAGATGGAAATGTCCAAGTATGACCCTGTTGCTCGTAAGCACGTGTTATACAAGGAAACTAAGCTGAAATAATCCAGCCTAGATTTCTAATAAAAAACCGAAGCAATGCTTCGGTTTTTTATTATCTACTTAAAAATCAACTTCTTAGCCTCATTATTCAGCAATCCTCTGATTTACATAAATCTCATTTTGGAATGCTTTTAACAATCGCTTATCAGAGCAATCCTGATATCGTCCATCACAGAGCTCATACATGGTTAAAGCTGTCTTATAAAAATCTCCCATTTCGACTCCAATTCGCTTGAGAATAAGAGAAGGCAGAAAAATAATGTCAGTAAGTGCAGGAATAGTTTCTTTGCCTTGGACCTGATTATCAACAAGAGCGTAATTAGTGATGTATTCAGGATTTATTTCAGATGAATTTTGTCCAGCTTTCCAAGATAAAGCCGGTTGATGATCGCCAAATCGAACCATAACCGTTGGTCGTGCACGTTGCTGAATCCATTGATCAAATTCAACAACTGCCTTATCTGCGGATTTCAATCGATCCACATATTCAGCTAAAGAAGCCAATTGTCCCACATCAACTTTTGATTCAGTAGCTCGTAATGAATGATTCTTTTGAGCGGGATAAGGCCCATGTTCTCTCATTGTTAGAGCATATACAGCAATGGGCCCAGAATGATCTCGTTCCATAACCTTGCGAACCATTGCTAATAACTCAGAGGTCGGAATATCCCAAACATTTTTGCGATTTGATCCTGGCCACCCAAGATCCGCTACATGAATCATTTCGTCGACACCTAACTGATGGTAGGCCTTACCCGAGTTATAGGACCCTTCCGCAAAAGGTGTCACAATGATGATTTTATAGCCTGCTCGTTTTAGACGAGACCATAAAGAATCTTGCACATGAAACACTGCAGAATAAAACACCGAACCAGCTAGTACCCCAAAATCCGAAGAACTTAAACCCGTTAAAGCACTAAATTCACTTCTCCAGGTTCCACCACCATAGGTATGTACTCGTAACGCACCCTGTTGCGTTGCATAAGGAGAATTAAACATCGTCAATGTCGGTAAAGACTCTGGATCAATCCCCTTTAAACTTCTAGGATCCATTGTTGATTCTTGCAAAATCAGGACGATATCAGACAATGGTTTTGAAAGATCCTTACCAATATGGTCCATAGGTGTCGGAAATTTTTCGCCACTTACCATCAAGGAAGCAGGACTTGTATATTGAAGTTTTGAAGACATCAAAATATTTGCAATGACATTGCTTCCTTTGCGCATATTTTCCATCCATTTTTGTTGACCATTTTGGAGTGCATAATAAGCTCCCCAAACACCCACGATAATAGATAGAGTCGCTATGGTTAAGCGATTCATTACAGTTAATTTTGTTTTGTCTACATAAAAACTCTTGATACAAAAAAAGATCAGCCCAATTAGTAGAAGTGTTGCTAACCCACACTCTAAAGGGTAATGAAATACAGTTTCAAAATTAGTTGGATCCGTAAAGACCGTAAAATCTTCAAATTTAAGACGATCTTTCCAAAAAAGACGTTTCCCCAGATTTAAAAGATATAGTGCAACACCAACAATCGTCAGCCACAACAGGGAGGTTCGCCATTTTCCTGTCAATAAAAGGAAAAGGCCAAAGATTGTAGACATTACACTTAAAGCACCTACTATCGTCCACAATGAAGTACGATAGGTAAGATCTAGAGCCCAAAATAGAACAACTAAAGACCAAAGGAAAAAACTTCCCTTGAGAAATTTGAACCGCATAACGTTACCAATTAATAAAAAATCTCGAGAGCTACAAATCGTATCTCTCGAGAAGTTTGTTTTACTTATCTTCTTCCTGCGACTTTACTTTCTTTTTAGCCAGAACAGCTCCAAAGAAACCGTCGGTCTTATTTAAGTGGGGAAGCATTACAAAGTAAGGTCCAAAACGCTCTTTTTGGAACTGTAAAACTTCCACACCTTGAGAAGCTAAAATATCCCAAGCATTCAGTAATTCGAAGTCTGGATTTTCTTGTAAAAAGGCCTCGATGACATCTTGGTTTTCTTCCTTAAGAAGGGAGCAAGTTGCATAAACAATGCGTCCACCATCCTTAATCATTTGGGAAGCAGACTTCAAAACCGATTTTTGGATTTCATTAATTCGTGTTAATTCATCTTCACCGAAACGCCACTTCAGATCGGGATTTCGACGATATGTACCGGTTCCTGAACAAGGTGCATCAACCAAAACTCGATCGAGTTTGCCGTAAAGACGTTTAACTCGATTATCGTTTTCATTTCGGATCACGGATGGATGAACATTTGATAAACCTGCTCTTCTCATGCGAGGAGACAGACCATCTAAACGTCTTTCATTAACATCAAAAGCATAAAGACGACCGGTTGATTTCATAAGAGCGCCCAAAGCCAAGGTTTTTCCACCAGCACCAGCACAGAAATCGCAGATCATCTCACCACGGCGAGGTTGCATCAAGCGGGCAATCAACTGACTGCCCTCATCCTGCACATCAACCTTACCTTCCTTATAAATTGGCCACTGAGTCAACGCAGGTTTTACATCGAGGCGCACACAGTCCGTTGAATAAGTACCACGAACCGCTTTAACTCCGTGCTCTTCAAGTTCAGCAATTACTTCTTCAGGTTTTGCCTTTAAGGAATTAACTCTCAAATCAAGAGTTGCTGATTCTTGCATTGCATCAAAAAGCAACTTATGGTCCGAATATTGGATCACCAACTTATTGAAAAGCCACTCAGGAACTTCTGCTTGGAATTGCTTCGGAGCCTTATGAGCATCTGCTTTAAGCATATTTGCTAAAGGCTGAGCTTCTCGGCCAATAATATGATCTTCAATCTTATCTCTTCCGTGCTGTAACGAAAGAGCAAGCAAAGCCGTTAATCTAGGAGCTTGGAATGGTTTAACCGGGTTCATGCGCCATGTAATCATGGAAAGATGACGCATCGTGAAATAAATTCCTTCAGCAATCAAACTTCTTTCACGTGGACCCAAATGTCGAGCATTCTTAAAGTAAATACTCATTAAAACATCTGCAGGTCCATCGAGTTTCAAAATACTACGTAAAGCCTTTGACAATTCATCCACGACTAATGAGGTAATCCGAACTTCTCCTGGATTACGTTTTACTTGTCTTGGATTAGGAGCTTTATTAGGGTCATGTGTATGACGTTCTTCTGGACTCATTTTTGCCCAACGTTCACGAGCCGCCTTCTGTCGATCCGTTAACTGACGTTTTCTAGGTGTTTCGCCTCTTCTACGAAAACCTGACGTTGCTGGGCGAGAAGCCCTAGAACCTGATTTATTTTCAACCATTTTAATTCCTAAAAGATTGCTAGCTCTTTGCTGGCATCAAAATCCATCACAGTTTTACCGTCTTGCAACTTGACCTTACCCTGAATCACTAACTTAACCGCACGAGGGTAAAGAATGTGTTCTTGTTTCAGTACTCGAGAAGCAAGAGTATCAGGATCGTCTCCGGCTAAAACAGGCACCGCAGCCTGGCCAATAATCGATCCACCATCCAAAACGGAAGAAACAAAATGCACCGTCACTCCGTGAATACGAATTCCTGCCTCAAGGGCTCTTTCATGCGTATGTAAACCCGGGAACATCGGTAGTAATGCAGGATGGATATTTAAAATTTTCCCTTCATAATGATTTACAAAATAAGGGGTTAATACACGCATAAATCCAGCCAACACGATTAAATCGGGGTGAAATTCATCACAAACACGAATCAACTCTTTTTCAAAATCTTCGCGAGACTCGTAGGCTTTATGATCGACAACACGAGTTGGTAAACCAACTTCTTGTGCAAAAGAAAGGCCTCCAGCATCTGGACGATTAGAAATAACCGCTGAAAAGCGAGCCCCGATTTTCTGAACCCATTGTTCAGCACAGGCAACTTCATACATTGCTTTGAAATTACTACCACGTCCAGAAATTAATACAACAATATTTTTAGTAGAAGTCATCGCAAAAATAGATTTATAAATTAATTTGCTAATTGTACCCGAGCCCCATCGAGATACCACCTTTATAGTCACTCAATGCTCTTCTTTTAATCAAAAAGATTACAGATCGTTTACAAAATATAAGACCTGAGGATTAACAAGTCATAAGACCATATAAAAACATACCTCGTTAATAGACAATCTACTAAACGAGGTATGGATTATTTTTTAGATTTTGGTTGAATTTTCGTATTGTCGAAGCTTTGTCTCAAAATCATCAAGACAACTAACGACCACCTTATTCAACGCTAAAAGTGCAATTAAGTTTGGAATCACCATTAAGCCGTTGAAAAAATCAGCTAAAGACCAAATCAAATCAACTTTAAGCGTTGCACCAATAACGATACAGATACAAACACAGAGACGATAAGGAGTTAATCCTTTTTTACCAAACAAAAAGCGTACGTTTTGTTCACCAAAGAAGAACCAACCAATAATGGTTGAATAAGCGAAGAAGAACAAGCAGATCGCAACAAATCCAATGCCGAATTGTCCGAGACCTTCGTTATAAGCCAACTGAGTCAATTCGATACCCGTTGTCTTATAGTCAAGAACGCCAGTCACCATAATGACAATACCCGTGAACGTAACAACAAGCACCGTTGCAAACACACCAAAAATTGCGACTAAGCCTTGTTCAGCAGGATGTTCTACTTTAGCAACAGCATGAGCATGAGGTGTAGAACCCATACCAGCTTCATTGGAGAATAAACCACGAGCCACACCAAATTGAACAGCTTTAGCGACGGTAAAGCCGAGAGCACCACCGGTCGCAGCTTGGGGATTAAACGCAGCCTCGATAATGAGCTTAAAGGCAGGAATCAGCTGATCAATATGCATACCAATCACGATGCAACCACCGAGTAGGTAGGTGAATGCCATAAAAGGAACGATCTTTTCTGCAACACTGGCTAATCGACCAATTCCACCAAAGAATACAAAACCACTGACTAAAGCGGTAAGAATACCAGTAAGGAGTATCGGCATATCGAAAGCATGATTCATTGCAATCGAAATCGAATTCGATTGCACCATATTGCCGATACAACCTAAAGCAATAATGATCGCAATAGAGAAAAATACTGCTAAGGGTTTAAATTTTTTTCCTAAACCTTGTGTGATGTAATAAGCCGGACCACCGACAATGTGCCCCTGTTTATCTGTTGTTCTGTAAATTTGGGCAAGAACTGCTTCTGCAAAAATAGTAGCCATCCCAAAGAAGGCTGCGACCCAAAGCCAAAACAGTGCCCCAGGACCACCAGACACGATAGCCGTTGCTGTACCCGCAACGTTACCGGTACCAACCTGAGCGGCGATCGCTGTTGCTAACGCCTGGAATGAACTCATCCCACTATGATCGGCTTTTTTTCCAAAAAGAGAAGCGCCACTAAAAAGGAACTTCGCTGCGAGACCAAACTTCCGTACCTGTACAAACCGTAAACGAATTGTGTAGAAAATCCCTGTTCCGCATAGAAGAGGAATCAACACAAAAACTCCCCAGAGAACACTATTGATCTCAGAAAAAAGTTCTGTTAAGTAGCTCATAACCATCCACACCTAGAATTTAAATTATTCAAAAGACTTTTAGACCTGTGCATAGAAAAATGCATACCTACTTCTTTAAGGTTTTAGCTACCAAACAAAAAAGATATGTATATCTACAACGTAAAAAATAGTTACACAAAATACCCCTCAATTTCTAAAATTCCAACTCTATTTTTTTAAGAATTGAAGAAAAATTACTGATTAATCAATTTTCTACAGAAAACGTATTAAGTATTAAACCTAATCCAACTATTAAATTATCAAAACCTCCTACACAGATTACATTTGAGGATTTCTTATTCAGATGAAAAATTCGTGATTTCAATCGTTGGTAAAATGACTGATTGTTGAATTCCACTACTAGTCTGTATTTGGGGAATAGTTAAACGTGAAAGTATTTCTAGGTTTACCTTCTGATAAAAATAAAATTGATTGTGCGGTTGCTATCGGTAACTTCGATGGAGTTCATCGTGGTCACCAAGCCTTGTTACAACAAGTGGTCGAAGCCGCCCGTTCTCGTCTTTTATGTCCATCGGTTATCACATTTGAGCCACATCCTAGAGAATACTTTAATCCGGAAGCCGCTCCCGCAAGAATTCTGAGCTTACGCGATAAATTAGAGGCTTTTGAAAAAGCAGGCATCGAGCGTGTTTACATCTTTCGATTCAATGAAAAAACGGCTTCGTTAACACCTGAAGATTTTGTACGCCAATTATTAGTAGATGGAATCCATGCCCGCTGGATCACGGTTGGAAATAACTTTCACTTTGGATCTTTAAGGTCTGGTGATGTTCGTACTTTGAAATATTTAGGAGAAAAATATCATTTTGAAGTACATCTGATGCCAATGATTTTCCATAAAGATCAGGCGATTTCCAGTTCACGAATTCGTTTTGCTCTACGCGAAGGCGACATTCCACAAGTTAATTACATGTTAGGTCGCAACTATATGATTAGTGGCAAAGTTCTTCATGGCCAACAATTAGGGCGAAAGTTAGGATTTCCAACAATTAATCAAAGGATTTTGCCCCCCTATTCCAAGGCTCATCCTGCGATTACGGGAGTATATGCCGTTAAACTTCACGGTTTAGGATCACGCCCTTTAGAAGGCGTTGCTTGTATTGGTAGACGCCCTACTGTTGCCAAACATGGTGAATTTCTTTTAGAAACTCACATATTTAATTTCCACAAAGACATTTATGGGCAGATTGTCAATGTAGAATTCTTTGCCAAGATTCGTGACGAAAAGAAATTTAATTCGTTAGAAGAGCTTCAAGAAGCTATCGCTCAGGATATGTCCAAAGCGAAACAGCTTCTTGGGTTATCGGTTTAACTTTTATTTGATCAACCTTGAAGAGGCCGAGGGGCCCAAGGAATATTATGTCTAAAGAGAAAAAAACTGCAGTCAATGATGCAAAAAAATTCCCGATGAATTTACCGGATACACCATTCCCTATGCGCGGGAACTTGCCACAGAGAGAACCGGCATGGATCGCTGAATGGGACGAAAAGGATGTTTACGGCAAAATCCGCAAGGCTCGTAAAGGAGCTAAGCGTTATACCTTGCACGATGGTCCTCCATACGCTAACGGTAATATTCACATTGGTCACGCCGTTAATAAAATTCTCAAAGACATAATCATTAAATGCAGAACATTGGACGGTTACGATGCTCCTTACATCCCTGGTTGGGACTGTCACGGCATGCCAATTGAAATTCAAATCGAAAAGAAATTTGGCAAAAACCTTCCTAAGCTTGATGTCATGGCTAAATGCCGTGCTTATGCTAAAGAACAGATCGCAAATCAATTAGCTGGATTTAAGCGCTTAGGCGTATTAGGTGATTGGAGTGATCCTTACTTAACCATGCGTCCTGAAACTGAAGCAGAAGAAATTCGTGCATTAGGCAAAATCATGGAACGTGGCTTTGTTTACCGCGGTTTAAAACCCGTGAACTGGTGTTTCGATTGCCAAAGTGCTCTTGCAGAAGCTGAAGTTGAATACCGTGACCGTCAAAGTTACCAAATTGACGTTGCATTCCCTCTCGTAGATACAGAAAAAGAGCGAGTTTTGTCTCTATTCGGTGCAAATACAACAAAACCAATCGCCACAGTTATTTGGACCACAACTCCCTGGACAATTCCTCCAAATCAGGCATTGAACTTTAATCCAGAATTAACTTACGTACTCGTTGAAACCGCTGATCGTTGCTATATTGTGGCTGAAACTCTATGGGAAGACGCCATGAAGCGCTATGAACTTGAAGGCAACGTGATCGGTTCAGCTAAGGGCGAATCCTTGGAAGGCACTTTATTCCGTCATCCATTAGCTTTGATCGATAAGGGATACGATCGTTACGCACCGGTTTATTTAGCTTCTTACGTTGAAGCAACTAGCGGTACTGGTATCGTTCACTGCTCTCCGGCATACGGTGTCGACGACTTCCAAACAAGTAAACGCTATGGCATGACTAACGATGCGATTCTTAATCCAGTTCAAGGAAACGGAGAATACGCAGAAAGCTTACCGTTATTCGGAACCATGAATGTTTGGAAGGCCGGTGAAAAAATTATCGACACCCTTCGTGTCTCCGGTAACTTGCTTGCTGACGGTAAGATGGTTCACAGCTACATGCATTGCTGGCGTCATAAGACTCCATTAATTTATCGTGCTACAAACCAGTGGTTTGTACGTATGGATGAAGCAACAGAAGATACACAAAGTGCTGTTGCTTGCGAAAACCCTGCCACAACAAGCCTGCGTCAAACAGCCCTAAAGGGCGTTGCTGATACCGAATTCTTCCCAGTATGGGGTGAAAATCGCTTACACGCTATGATTGCTAACCGCCCTGACTGGTGTATCTCAAGACAGAGAAACTGGGGTGTCCCGTTGCCCTTCTTGTTGAATAAAGAAACAGGAAAACTCCACCCAGATACTCTTAACATTCTTTACAAAGTAGCCGATATTGTTGAAAAAGAAGGTATCGAAGCTTGGGCTCGTTTAACTGTTGCTGATTTGATAGAGCAAGATGTCGATCTTTACGAAAAAGCAACCGATACATTAGACGTTTGGTTTGACTCTGGTACAACGCATCGAACCGTTGTTCGTGGTTCTCACGCTGAAAAACTAAGCTTCCCAGTTGATCTTTATTTAGAAGGAAGTGACCAACATCGTGGTTGGTTCCACTCTTCTCTTTTGACTGGTTCTGCTATGGATGGACATGCTCCATACAAGGCATTATTGACTCATGGCTTTACGGTTGACGAAAGCGGTCGAAAGATGAGTAAATCCATTGGTAATGTCGTTGCACCTGATGAAGTAGCCAATAAATTTGGCGCTGAAATCATTCGTCTGTGGGTTGGTTCTTCTGATTACTCCGGCGAAATTTCTTTAGGTCAAAGCATCCTGAAAGGTACCGTAGATAGCTACCGTCGTTTCCGTAATACGGTTCGATTCTTGTTAGCTAATACAAACGATTTCTGCATCAAAACCGATGCAGTTCCTATTGAGGAATTAACGGAATTGGATCGCTGGGCTGTTGCTCGTATCGCTCAATTACAAGCTGAAATTTTAGAAAAATACGGTCGCAATGAATTCCATACAGCTACTGCATCCATGTTGCTATTTGCTAGCGATGACTTAGGCGGATTCTATTTAGATGTACTAAAAGATCGTTTGTATACCTGTGCTCCAAAATCTAAAGCTCGTCGCTCCGCTCAGACTGCTCTTTGGTACTTAACCGAAGCTTTCTTGAAGTTGATTTCTCCAATTCTATCTTTCACAGCAGAAGAAGCTTGGTCATTCTTCAACCCTCAAGAAAGCGGTACGATTTTCACTGAAACATTCAGCAAGATCCCGGCAATCAGCAACCATGAAGAGTTGTTAAACAAGTGGGCACTGATCCGTAATATTCGTTCTGACGTCCAAAAGGAAATCGAACGTCAAAGAGAACTGGGTAAAGTCGGTTCTTCATTGCAAGCGGTTGTTGAACTCAAACTTCCTCAGGAAGAGTTCGATTTCATCTCCACTTTAGAAGACGAATTACGTTATGTGATGATCACGAGTGAAGCTAAGTTGCTCGGTGTTTCCGATAAGAGAGAAATTACTGTTACGACAAGTACCAATAACAAATGTGAACGTTGCTGGCAGTACCGCAGTGATGTAGGAAGCGATTCACAATACCCAACGTTATGTTGTCGTTGTATCGGAAACCTTTTCGGTACCGCTGAAATTCGGAAATTTGCATAAGTGGTTAAAGCAAAACAAACCCGATGGAATTGGCCAGCATTTTTTCGCTGGTCGATTTTGGCAGTCCTAATTGTTCTATTAGATCAAATTTCTAAGTACTGGATTCAACATCGCATGATTTATGGCGATGTTGAACCGGTTACCAGTTTTTTTAATTTGGTTGTTGCATACAACATGGGAGCTGCCTTTTCATTCCTAGCAGATGCCGGTGGTTGGCAACGTCCACTTTTCACAGTAATCGCGGGGCTCGCTGTTTTAGTCATCTCCCTTTTAATTGCCAGAAAAAGCAACAACCGATTGTTATGCTTTTTTCTTACCCTGATTCTCGCTGGAGCAGTCGGTAACGCATACGATCGAATCACACTAGGTTATGTTGTTGATTTTCTAGATTTTCATTGGGCTGGCTATCATTGGCCTGCTTTTAATGTTGCCGATATTTCGATCTGTGTGGGCGCAACAGGGACCATTTTGCTTGAGTTTCTTTCTCCTAAAGAATAAGTAAGGAGCGATTCATGAATCGTCTCAAAGGAAAGTCTATCCTTCTTGGGATCACGGGAAGTATCGCAGCGTATAAGGCCTGCGAACTCATTCGTTTACTTCGCCGAGAAGGTTGTGAAGTTGACGTTGTTGTAACTGAAGCAGCGAAGAATTTCGTTGGTAAAACAATGCTTCGAGCTTTAAGTGGCCGTCCTGTGCATGATTCTGTTTGGACAGATGATCCAGGAACCATTGGCCATATCGACCTAGTCACTAAAGCAGATCTAATTTTGGTAGCTCCAGCAACTGGTAATATCATCGCAAAGGCCGCTAACGGTATTGCCAACGATTTGTTATCGGATTGTCTTTTAGCTCGACGCCAAGCGCTCATGATTGCCCCCGCAATGAATACCTTCATGTGGGAGAATCCTGCTACACAAAGAAATGTACATTTTTTAAAAGAAAATGGCGTTTTATTCTCTGGTCCTGTTGCTGGGGATCAAGCATGTGGTGACAATGGTAAAGGTCGTTTTAAAGAACCTGAGCAAATTCTTGAAGATGTTGTTCATTTCTTTACTCCAAAGCTACTTACCAATAAAAAGGTTTTAATCACTGCAGGTCCGACGTTTGAAGCGCTTGATCCGGTTCGTGGATTTACCAATTCTTCTAGCGGAAAACAAGGTTTTGCCATTGCCAAGCAAGCGTGTCTCTATGGAGCCGATGTTTGGTTGGTTGCCGGTCCTTGTCATCAGAAGACACCGAGTGGTGTGCATCGTATTAACGTAACGAGTGCTCAAGAAATGCTCTCTAGCGTTGAGGCTATCTGTGATGATGTTGACCCAGATCTTTTCATTTCGGTCGCAGCAGTCTGTGATTGGAAACCTGCTCAGTCTTTTAATCAAAAAATTAAGAAAAAAAGCGATACAGAACTACAAGTTGAATTCGTACGCAATCCTGATATCTTAGCCACGGTTGCTCAACGTAGAAAGGGGCCTCTCTGTATTGGCTTTGCCGCAGAGACTGAGAACGTTCAACAATACGCTCAGGACAAATTACATAAGAAGAAACTCTCTTTAGTAGTTGCTAATAAAGCAGACGCCATTGGCTCTGACTATAACGAAGCGTGGTTTGTCGAGGCTACTGGTACAACCGCTTTAGGTAAAACTACAAAAGAAGATTTAGCTGATAAATTGATCATCAAGGCAGTTCAACTGCTCACTAATCAAAAGGATTAAACGTGAAAGTTAAAGTTAAAATTTTAGACGATCGCCTCAAGGAATCACTCCCAAGCTACGCAACCACAGGTTCTGCAGGATTAGATTTGAGAGCTGCGATCCAGGAACCTTTAACAATTGAACCTGGAAAAACTGTCTTAATCAAAACCGGTATGGCAATCTGGTTAAATGATCCTCACTATTGCGCCATGATTCTGCCCCGCTCTGGCTTAGGACATAAGCACGGAATCGTGTTAGGAAATCTCGTTGGTTTAATTGATTCGGATTATCAAGGTGAGTTGATGGTTTCTTGCTGGAATCGCTCTTCAACCGAATACACCATTCAACCGATGGAGAGAATTGCACAACTTGTGATCGTTCCGGTTGTTCAATCAGAATTCGATATTGTTGACGAATTTACTTCCACTGAAAGAGGTGAAGGTGGTTTTGGTTCTTCCGGACGCCACTAATTCATCTTCTATCTGCGACTAAAAGCATCTCTACCACTTCAATTCCAGAGATGCTTTTTTATGAATTTGCTTATAGGTTATTTTGAACACACAATCAATTTAGCGGTCTCGGTTTTATCATCTAAATCAAGATGAACACGACCACCTTGATTTAGATCACCAAATAACAATTCATCGGCAAGTCGTTTCTGGATCATCTTTTGAATCAAACGAGCCATGGGTCTAGCCCCCATTTGAGGGTCAAACCCCTTACGAGCTAGGTAGTCTTTTAACTTGTCACTAAATGAAATTTCAACTTGTTTCATCTGCATTTGTTGCTCAATTTCAAGTAGAAACTTATCAACGACTCTAGAAATTTCCTTCAATGTCAACGGATTAAATGAAACCATGGCATCCAAACGATTACGGAACTCTGGAGTAAATACTCGTTTGATTTCTGCTTGCTCATCACCACTTCGGATCGACTCGGAAAAACCAATCGAAACTTTGCTCATAGCCTCGGATCCAGCGTTAGTTGTCATAATGATGAGCGTATGACGAAAATCCGCTGTACGCCCATTATTATCCGTTAAGGATCCGTGATCCATCACTTGAAGTAAAATGTTGTAGATATCAGGATGAGCCTTTTCAATTTCATCTAAAAGAACCACCGAATACGGATTTTTATTTACCGCTTCAGTTAATAAACCACCTTGGTCATAACCGACATATCCTGGAGGCGCACCAATTAAACGAGAAACTGCGTGTCTCTCCATATACTCACTCATATCAAAACGAATCAGTTTGACACCCAGGACCTGAGCAAGCTGTTGCGCTAACTCTGTTTTACCAACCCCCGTAGGTCCGGAAAAAAGAAATGAACCTATCGGTTTATCGTTTCGACCAAGACCACTGCGAGCTAATTTAATGGAATCAACAACCGTATCAATAGCTTTATTCTGACCAAAAATAACACTCTTGAGCGTTTCACTCAGAGTTTTAAGGCGCTTTCGATCATCCGTAGAAACCGTTTGAGTTGGGATTCTTGCGACATTGGCAACTGCAATTTCCACATCATTTTTTGTAATGAGATCGCTTCCTGTTGGATGTAATTTTCGATTAGCACCTAATTCATCAATGATATCAATAGCCTTATCTGGAAGTTTTCGATCTGTTATATAACGGGCAGAAAGCCGCACCGCAGCTTCGATTGAGTCACCATCGTAGCGAACTTGATGGAACGATTCAAAACGATCTTTTAAACCGTCAAGGATCCGGATGGTATCGTCAACACTCGGTTCCGAAATATCGATCTTTTGGAACCGTCTCATCAAAGCGGTATCTTTAGCTAATATTTTCCGCATCTCATCGTATGTAGTTGTTCCTATGATGCGAAGAAGTCCCTTGGTTAAAGCAGGTTTAAGGAGCGTTGCCGCGTCACCTGCGCCTCCTTCTTGTGCTCCAGCTCCTACTAACTGATGCATCTCATCCAAAAACAGAATGGTATTGGGCTTATTCTCAAACTGCGTTATCAGATTCTTCAACCGCTCTTCAAAATCACCTCGATAACGAGTTCCAGCTAGTAAAGCTCCTAGATCTAAAGCGTAAACTTCGAAATCCTTCAGAGCTTCTGGCACCTTTCCTTCCACGATTAGATAAGCCAAGCCCTCTGCGATAGCTGTTTTACCAACTCCTGATTCACCCACTAACATAGGGTTATTTTTTTGCCTTCGGCAAAGAACCTGCATGACCCGATCAATTTCTTGAGCCCTTCCAACAATTGGATCAATTCTGCCTTCTTTTGCTAAGGCATTTAAATTAACGACAAAAGAGTCAACTTTACTTTTTTGTTTATTTGCACAATCACCATTAGGATCGGCATCCTTAGTATTGTCTATTTCAATAAACTGAGAAGTTTTAAAAAACTCTTCAACATCCTCGCGAGTTAAGCCATTTTTTCTTAACACGTAAGAAGCATTCGATTCGTCTTCGTGTAACAGAGAAAACAACACCATGGCACAACCTACTTCGCTATGCTTAAATTGTTGTGCTCGGATAATAGCCCGCTGTAAAACCCTCTGAAAGCCAACAGTAGGTTGAGGCTCTTTACCAAGCGTAAGCTCTTTCATTTGCTGATTTTGCTCGGAAATAGTTACTTCTAAATCCTGCTCAACTGTCTCTGCATTGATATTGGCCCATTGCAAAAGTAGATCAATCTGATCATTTTGTAATAAACCAAAAAGCAAATGTTCTTGAGTAACAAATTCCACCCGGTCAGCAGCGGCACGTATAAAGGCGATTTTCATCGCTGTTGAGAGTCCAAAATTAATACTACTCATGGGAATTTATTCCTTCTCTGTAACGACTTTCAACGGAAACCCCTCAGCACGGGCTCTAGAAAGTGTCAACTCTTGTTTGGTTTCAGCTAAATCTTTACAACAATAGATACCGGCAATACCACTGCCTTTCTCATGAATATCAAACATGATTTTGATTGCTTCTTCAGAGGATTTTTCGAAAATTTCTTGAAGAATAGATACGACAAAATCCATTGTTGTGACATCGTCATTTAAAAGAATGACTTTCCATTTTGATGGTTTTCTTACCTCTGATTCTCGAAATCGGGTCAAGACGTCCGTTTGTCCATGAGTTTGAGACATTCCGATCACATAGCCTTTTTAGTTAATTTGTCGCTTAAGAGCAACAGTATTTTATATTGCATCGATATCATTGATGACAACGACGACGAGCCCAAATTATCTCGCAAAATCAATCCACATAGACATCTGGCATCACAAAAAAAAATTAAAAATCTAATAGGGGCGTGAATACCTCCATTGACAATCAATGATTAGTCTTGTAACAATTTCGATAGTCGCTCGTCTTACTCACTGAGCGGCGAGGCGATATGCCGGTATTTTCGCTTTAGGCGGGTGAGGTAATGGACGACGCCGTTAAGTAGTTTTTGGAGATGTAAAATGGCAACAGGAACCGTTAAATGGTTTAATGACGCAAAAGGCTATGGCTTTATCACTCCGGATGACGGTGGCGAGGATCTTTTCGCCCATTTCTCCGCTATTAAGATGGAAGGTTTCAAGACCCTCAAAGAAGGTCAGCGTGTTACCTTTGACTTGAAAGTTGGTGAAAAAGGCAAACAAGCCGACAACATTACCCCAGCCTAATTTACTAGGTTAAGCTTAAGCCCGGGAATTTCAGATACTCGGGCTTTGTTTTTATGCATCGTTTTATATTTCTCGCTTCCCTTCTGTTCTTACTTCCGACGTGGGCTACCGAAAAACTGTCTTCTATTAACTTACTAATAGCTGATACAACTATTTCTGTAGAAATTGCATTGACTACAGAACAAATGAAAACCGGACTTATGTACCGGAAAGAGCTTCCTCAAAATAGTGGAATGTTATTTGTTTTTCAACAACCGACGTCAGTCTGTATGTGGATGAAAAATACGCTCATTCCCCTTTCAGTAGCTTTCATTACGGATAATGGAATTGTTACTAATGTTGAAGACATGCAGGCAGAATCACTCGACTTACATTGCGCTCATCTACCCGTTAAATACGTACTTGAAATGAATGCGGGCTGGTTTTCTCAAAAAAACATAAAACCAGGAACCCACATTCCTATCTTCAAGAAAGTCTCTAGCGATCTGCTTGTTCGAAATTAGCTTGTGCAAAATCCCAATTCAGCAAGTAATCTAAGAAATTTTGAACAAAATTCGCTCTCGCATTGCAATAATCGAGGTAATAAGCATGTTCCCAAACGTCGCAAACGAGTATCGGAACACACATATCGGTCATTGGGTTGCCAGCATTAGATGTGTTTACAATACTGATCGTTCCATCAGCTTGACGCACTAACCAAGTCCAACCAGAACCAAAATTACCAACCGCTTTTGTTAAAAATTCTTGACGAAATTGGTCAACTGAACCAAACTGAGCCACGATTGCTTGAGCTAGACTTGAATTTTCTGCTGGTTCTCCACCACCGTTTGGTTTCATACACTTCCAAAAGAAGGCGTGGTTCCAGGTCTGAGCCGCATTATTAAAAACAGGGCCCTGTCGAGTATTTTGAATTACTTCCTCTAAGGGCATATTTGCATATTCTGTGTTTTCAGTTAGTTTATTTAAGGTTGAGCAATATGTAGGATAGTGTTTGCCGTAGTGATAGGACAACGTGTTTTGACTGACATAGGGCTCTAAAGCGTTTAAATCGTATGGGAGTTTTTCCACGATAAATGCCATTTTTTTCTCCTTTTGTGACACTACGATTATCAATTAGCTTGCATCTAATTTTTTCGAAATTGAGTCAATTTGAGCATTTACAGTACCGTCTACAAATTGAATTTTAATATATTGCCCCACATTTAAGTCATCTAGAGAACCGAGTACCTGTCCGTTGTACTCTACCCAGGTATAGCCTCGTTTTAGAACATCATTAGGATTTAAAACTTCGAGCTTTACTGTATTTCTAGTAAGACTATTTTCAAATCCTTGTACAAGCAACGATACTGTTTTTGATAAATGATTGGTATACAAAGCGATCTGATCAAACGATATAGTCGGACGCTTGGTTTGTAGATTAAGCATCAAACCGTGAAGTTTATTTCTTTGTAGATAAACATTTTCCACAAACTCATTTTGAAGTGTTTGGAACACACAATCATGACGACTTAAAAAAACATTGGTTAAAGAGGATGCAGAAACAAAGGTCCGAGAAAGTAAATCACTTGTAATCAAGCGATTATCCATACTACGGTTAAAACTCTCTTTAAGAAGTGCCATTTGTGTTTGAACTTCTGTAAGTAAATCTGTACGGCGCATCGCTGAGGCTTCGGCTGCGGCCGTTGGTGTCGCCGCCCTCAAATCGGCAACTAAGTCTGCTATCGTGACATCGGACTCATGTCCAATCCCTGTAATCACCGGGATATGGCTTGATCGAATTGCTCGAGCCACGATTTCTTCATTAAAAGCCCAAAGGTCCTCAATAGAACCGCCTCCACGAATAAGGAGCAACACATCGGTTTCGGCTCTTTGACTCGCTTTATCGATAGCTGAAGCAATTTCTAACTCTGCTCCCAAACCTTGAACTGCGGTTGGATACACAATGATACTGGCATAAGGGGCTCGATCCTGTAAACGAATCAATGCGTCTCGCAGAGCAGCAGTCTGCAACCCCGTTACGATCCCAATTGTTTTAGGAACTCGAGGAATTGGGCGTTTAACTGATTCTTGAAAAAGTCCCTCTTCTTGCAACTTTTTTTTAATTCGCAGAAATTGTTCATACAACATTCCTGCACCTGCTTTTCTAATAGCAGAAACGATGCACTGAATTCTTCCTCCTTTCTCATAAAAGGAAAAACGCCCCGATACAGCCACATGATCGCCAATTTTAGGAGTAAACGTTACCCGACTATTATCTCGGGCAAACATAACGCAAGAGACTTGGGCTAAATCATCTTTGATTGTGAAATACCAATGGCCACTACCACGGTAATGGGTAAATTCTGAAATTTCACCTTGCATCACAACGCGTTGCAAAGTTTCATTCAGTATTTCATTTAGAAAACGACAAACAACCGAAACAGAAGGTATTTCTTTGGAATCAGGGTACATAATTAACCTTTTATATTGATACCATCATACCTGTTTAATAAAAAAGTTTCTTAAAACATAAGTCCTTTATGTTCTCGCAGTTACCATCCTTCAGGTAGAATTGAAAAATTCAAATTACGAGGATCATACACACAGCAATGCGCGCTCAATTGGAATCTCTACTGCATCATCAGTGGGACAGACGTGGCCCGATTTCTTGGCTTCTACTCCCCTTCTCGGGCTTGTTTATGCTCGGGGCCACGATTAAAAGAAGAAGAACGGTTTCTAAAAAATTACCTGTGCCTGTCGTTGTAGTTGGGAACATTTACGTTGGAGGAACCGGGAAAACTCCTGTAACCATCGCTTTAGTTAAGGCCTTACAAGAAAACGGATGGAATCCTGGTGTTATTTCACGTGGCTATAAAGGAAACACTGAAGAACCTATTGAAGTTCTTGATAATTCGAATCCAGATGTTGTAGGAGATGAGCCTTTACTGATCAAGAAATCAACTCATGTTCCAACATTTGTTTGTCCTAAACGAATTAGTGCTGGTCAAGAATTATTAAAAAAATACCCTTCTGTTGATGTCATCATTAGTGATGATGGTCTCCAACATTATGAACTAGCACGAGATATTGAATTAGCTGTTGTTGGTGCTCGTGGTTTAGGTAATCGCTGGGTATTACCCGCTGGTCCATTAAGAGAGTCTCCCTCTCGACTTTCCCAAGTTGATGCGATTGTGCTTAATGCGACTGATGACATTATCTTTTCAAGTAAACCACGCTTTGCAGCGACCAGTGGCTTAAGAACTTGTTACAGCTACAGTTCAGGCGAGGAATACAATTTAGATACCTTAGCTCGGATGCAGTTTAAGAAGGAATTGAAGGCTATTGGCGTTGCGGGAATCGCCGTTCCCGAACGTTTCTTTTCAATGCTTCGTGCACACGATTTGAATATTGAAGAATTAGCACTTCCAGATCACTACGATTTTGACAAGAATCCTTTTGCCAAACTTGATGCTGATTTAATCTTTATCACCGAAAAAGATGCTGTTAAATGCCGAAAACATCCTGAAATTAAGAATGATCCACGCATTTTTGTGGTGCCACTCGAAATGGTTTTAGATAAGCATCTCATCGACTTTGTTATCCAAAAGCTCAATTACAATAAAAGAAAGGATATTTAATGGACTCTCATATAACTCAAATCTTAGTTTGTCCGATCTGTAAAGGTCCATTATTTTGGGACGAACAAAAAAAAGAGTTCTATTGTCGTTCAGACATGAAAGCTTATGCCGTAATTGATTCTATTCCTTCTATGGTTCCATCTGAAGCTAGGGACTTAACCGAAGAAGAAATCATTGAAAAAGATAATCGGAGAAAATAGTGAATTTTACCGTTATTATTCCTGCACGATTAGCTAGTACTCGTTTACCGAACAAACCATTAGCAGACATTAACGGTAAGCCGATGATTGTTCGAGTCGCTGAACAAGCCAAACTTTCTGGTGCTTCTCGCATTATTTGCGCCGTTGATGACGAATCAATTTTAGAAGTTTGTAAGAGTCACGGTCTTGAAGCGTGTCTTACTTCTAAGAATCATACCTGCGGTACCGATCGTCTATGTGAAGCCACTTTGCTTTGTAACATTCCAGATCAGGAAATTATTGTTAATGTACAAGGTGACGAACCCCTAATTCCACCAACCGTAATTGAACAAGTTGCCCAGTTACTTGTAACGCATCAGGATTGCGAAATGGGTACGGCAGCGATTTCGATTCAAGATGCTGCCGAATTTTTCAACCCAAACGTTGTTAAATTAGTTTGCGATAAGCACAACCGAGCGATTACCTTTAGTCGTGCCCCTATTCCTTGGGCTCGAGATGCTTTTAACCAAGATCGTGAGCATCTTCCAGAAGGCATCAATGCTCTTCGTCATGTCGGCATCTATAGTTATCGATGTGATTTTCTTAAAAATTACCCTTCTATGGAAAAGAGTCCATTAGAAGGTATTGAAAGTCTTGAACAGCTACGTGCCTTATGGAATGGCCACAAAATTGCCGTACAGACTTTTACCGAAACAATCCCACCAGGTGTTGACACCCCTGAGGATTTAGAAAGAGTTCGAGCTTTTTTAGCCGAAAAGCTTTAATATTGGGGATGAAACGGATCTTTGCTTAAAAGATCCCACCCTTTAACTAAAATAATAAAGGAGGCGCTCATGCGCTTGATACTTCTTGGTGCTCCTGGAGCTGGAAAAGGCACTCAAGCCAATCTTATTAAAGAACATTTCCAAATTCCGCAGATTTCTACAGGTGATATGCTTCGTGCAGCCGTTAAGGCAGGTACACCTCTTGGTTTAGCTGCAAAGAAAGTCATGGATGCAGGTGAACTTGTCAGCGATGACATTATTATCGGATTAGTTAAAGACCGTATTGCTCAACCAGACTGCAAAAATGGTTTCCTTTTTGACGGTTTCCCAAGAACTATTCCTCAGGCAGAAGCATTAAAGAATTCCGGAGTCGCTATTGACTACGTTCTTGAAATTGATGTTCCTGACAGTAATATTCTTGAACGTATGAGTGGACGTCGTGTTCATCCTGCTTCAGGTCGTAGTTATCACATTAAATTCAATCCTCCTAAAGTAGAAGGCAAAGATGATGTCACTGGAGAAGATTTGATTCAACGTGATGACGACAAAGAAGAAACCGTCTTGAAACGTCTTAAGGTTTATCACGACCAGACTGAAGCTCTTGTTGGATACTATGAAAACGTAGCTAAAACAGGACAGTCTGAAGTCAAATACGTCAAGGTTGATGGTGTTGGACGCGTTGAAGAGGTAGCTGAACGAGTCATGAAGGCTCTTGGCGCTTAACCAGCTCATTTCTGCAACCGGTAGTTGAACTACCGGTTTTTATTTTGGATACTTTCTATGGAAACTCAAATTCTTGTAACGGGTGGTACCGGTTATATTGGATCTCATACCGTCGTTGAACTGATTCAAGCTGGGTACGATCCTATCATTTTGGATAATTTCAGTAATAGCAAACGTTCTGTTTTAGAACAGATCAAGAAGCTAACAGGAAAAGAACCAAAACTTATTGAAGGTGATATTCGAAATGAAAAGGTACTAGATCGAGTATTCCAAGAAAATAAGATTGAAGCGGTTATCAATTTTGCTGGGCGCAAAGCAGTCGGTGAATCTCAAGTAAATCCCCTTCTGTATTTTTCAATAAATGTTGAAGGAAGCATCGTCCTTCTTCGAAAAATGAAAGAATATGGCATTAAACGTTTTGTATTCTCTTCTTCTGCAACGGTGTACGGTGACCCAGGCTACGATTGCTTCACTGAAAGTACTCCCCTTTCTCCTATCAACAACTATGGTGAATCCAAGTGGATGGTTGAAGAGGTACTTCGTCGTTTAGTACAAGCTGAGCCTGATTGGAAAGTTGCCATTCTGCGTTACTTCAATCCTGTAGGTGCTCACGAGTCTGGACTAATAGGAGAAGATCCTAGTGGTATTCCGGCCAATTTAATGCCCTTTGTTTCCCAAGTTGCTGTGGGTAAAAGAGAAAAATTAAGAATTTTCGGTAATGATTACCCGACTCGAGATGGCACAGGAGCTCGAGATTATATCCATGTTGTTGATTTAGCATTAGGACACATAGCAGCTCTTGAAGCCCTTAACAAAAACGATGGACTCATTACCGTTAACCTAGGAACTGGAAATAACACAACAGTACTTGAACTAGTTCATGCTTTCGAAAAAGCAAGTGACAAACAAATTCCTTATGAGATTGTAGAAAGACGTCCTGGAGATGTCGCAGCATACTACACCGATCCTACCCTAGCGAAAACACTTCTTAACTGGGAAGCTCAAAGAGATATCAACAAAATGTGTGAAGATACATGGCGTTGGCAACAAATGAATCCACAAGGCTATCCAGAAGATTAATTTAAGCTCATTACAAGAAAAGCGAGTATTCGATTAACTAAATCGATACTCGCTTTTCTTATGATCCTTTTAAAGTTGAACTCCGTTTCTTGCAGAGTTCAACTTTATGAATCGGTAGATCTTAGCTGTAAATTACAAACGTGCAGTTAAGAAACTACGAGTTGTTTCAACCAATACCTTCATGCTCTTTGGAGCGGAGCATCCACCTTGAGCAAAGTCAGGACGTCCACCACCCTTACCACCTAAAGATTGAGCAATGCGGGAAACGATCTCACCAGCTTTCAGTTTATCAGTCAAATTCTTAGTGACACCGACAGCAATACTAATTTTTTCACCATCAGCCTTTAAGAGCACAACCGCAGCGGTGTTCAGCTGTTCTTTAAGGCGATCAATAATGTCTCTTAAGGCCTTGGTTTCAACATCTTTGACTTCCGCTACAAGAATCTTCACACCACCAACGTCCTGAGCCTGAGTAACCAACTCGGAGACACCAGCTTGTGCGATTTTCTTTTTCAACACAGCTAATTCTTTTTCTAAGAGCTTAATCTGCCCCAAAGCTTCAGCTGTTTTAACCGGCACTTCCTCAACAGAAGATCTGAAGATTGTTGCCATGGAAGAAAGCATTTCATTTTGATGTTGAACAAAATGCAATGCACCAGAACCCGTTAGTGCTTCGATACGACGGATACCTGCTGCGACACCAGTCTCAGACAGAATCTTGAAAAAGCCTACATCACCGGTTGCTTTAACGTGTGTACCACCACAAAATTCACAGCTTGAACCAATGTTAACCACACGAACCTGTTCACCGTACTTTTCACCGAAAAGCATTACAGCCCCCGTTTTCTTCGCATCCTCAATTGCGAGCTCACGGGTCTGAGTCTGTACGTTACGCAAAATTTCGTTATTAACAATTTCTTCTACACGGCGAATCTGTTCACCTGTTAAAGGACCGGTATGAGCAAAGTCGAAGCGAGCACGGTCTGCGCTAACCATAGAGCCACGTTGCTGAACATGGTCACCTAAGACTTCTCGCAAGGCCTTATGCATCAAGTGGGTTGCAGAGTGGTTTCTTGCAACAGAGAGACGATTTTCTTCATCGACCTGAGCATCGAAAACATCACCTTGAGCAACTGAACCTTCTGTCACATAAA
>JAFTYR010000067.1 GCA_017461315.1 Burkholderiaceae bacterium
TAATAGACGGTCATATGGATAACACCGAACGTTGCGTATGCTGCGGAAAGGTTATCCCGGAAGGAAGACAGGTTTGTCCTGAATGTGAGGCGGAAGGGGCGGATAAGCGTGAAGATATGTAAAGTTAAGGCTAGTACTAATGACTGCTGTGCATGCATAGATTCTCAGATTTATAGCAAGATTCTTGTAGATTGTTCTAGATGCCTTTTCAAAAAAGACTACGAGCTTCTTAAAATAGTCACCCCCATATTTGGCAAACCTTACGCATTACTCATAATTGAGGGCAAAATTGCTAAGATCCCATTAAAAAGAATCTATGACGTACGTGAAGTAGATCCATTTGAAACCCACGAACTCGTGGAGAAGGGAGAATAAAAAATGGCTAACTTTACGATCGGCGAAATGCGCCGCATTATAACTAAGGTATACCCTGGAGAGTCCTGGAAGAATAGAGTAAAGCGTATGTACGACGGTCAGGTAGTAGCTATATTTTATTCTTTCATGGAAAATGGGAAGATTGACCGGTTTGGTAGACCCATTGTTAAGAAATCTTGCGGGCTCGTGTGTACTGAGTCTACGGGGTCTGGGGAATGGGTACGGACGACCGGTGAACAATTGAGTTTTTGGTAAAGGAGAAAAAGATATGCCGATGACAGTACAGGAGTTCATACTACTCGAATTCACGCATCTGATTAATAATCCTTGTGAAGAGCAGTATCAGTATATGCTAGGAATACTACGTATGGCTCGGTTTCTAGGTAAGATTACAGATGACGAGTACATCAACTACCGAGATGAAGCGTTTCAAATAGCTGCAACGCGATAAAATTCGTGGTCATTTTTAGTCCGGAAAAGTGGGCTGTGGCCATTTTTATTTGGGTTTTTGCTGAAATTTTTAGAACAAAAGTGGGCAAATGGCCAAAAAAAGTGGGCAAATGGCCATTTTTAAAAACAAAAGTGGCCACGAAAATGACCAAAAAATTGTCAAAAAAGGGCTAAAAATGGCTAAAAAAGGCCGTTTTTGGGCTATTTTGAGGCGAAAATTGCACTTTTTAGGGTTTTGTGGCCATTTGGCCACTTTTATTTCTATTTATTTGTGAAATGAAAAATAATAAATATATATAATATGCGAAAAAATGTGGCCAAATGGCCAGCAAGTAAGAAAAGGAGAAAAATTATGGCGAAACACGTAGTATATTGTAATTTCGCTTTGGAGGATCTAAAGCCAGGTTATGTTGTAAAATTGCGTAATGGCGAGGTTCGCAAGGTCGTAGAAGTAGGCCGTAGAAATGCAACAATCTTATTAAGAGCCGATGGAGCGTGGGACTATACTAGTCATTGGAATAAGGATATGACAGCATCTTTATATCTAGGCGGGAATCCGCACGACTGCAAGGCGAGAGCCGCTTGCAAAGAGTTGGATATCACAGAAGTCTATGGATATGTAAATTTGACAGAGGACTACTGGACTGCAAATAAGATAGAATGCGATTGTAGACCTCTCCTCTGGAGTCGCATACCGATTGTTAAAATGACAGTATCTGAAATCGAAAAGAAACTCGGTCACAAGATCGAGATTGTTAGCGAGGAGGAATAATAATATGAAACTAACTGGTAGATTATTATTGTTTGATAAAAAAGATCTTAATAATACTATATTCCCTAAAGATTGTAAAATTAGTATACCGGAAAAATGTCCAGTTCTTATGGAGTATCGTAGGTTTGATCCTTCCGACTGCATTGGCAGAGCGACGGTAGAAAGGGACGACAAAGGTCTCTCCTGTGATCTCGATGTGTGGAGATTCGATCCGGAACAAATGCGCTCGGTGTTTAACGATGAGATATTTGTGGGCGGCTTTTACAATGGAGTTGAATCACACAATGAAGATGGAATACGTGTAATTGATAAGATGAACTTACAAGCTGTTTCAATAACATTACTACCTGCCGACAGCGATCTAAAGGTGGCCATTGTTGGGGATGAATTAAAGAAAGACGTTGTGGAGGAGAAATAAAAATGGGATGGTTAATTAGTTTAGCAATCATACTCGTATGTTTATTTTCAAAGCACACTATCTCACCAGACGTGATGTTCATTGTTGCCGGTCTGTTCGCAATCGCTGGCTCGATCGGTTCGACTGGTTCATCAATTTCAAATTCACTCAAGCGCGAGAAAGAATCTGACTCTACAAAATAATCATAAAGCCTGTGTCTAAAACGACATGGGCTTTTATTTTTGCCGATTTTAGCATTCGCGAAAAAAACATGCTCTTTTATGGAGAGGAGTAGAATATGTCATCGACTTATACTATTTCTTTTATCTTTTGAAAGGAGGCTCACTTGTGGCTAGAGTATCGAAAAAAGAAAATGCTTTTCAGGCAAACTTAATCAAAGAAATCAAAACGATGTTCCCAGGATGTATGGTTTTGAAAAATGACCCCAACTATATTCAAGGCATTCCTGATCTGCTTGTACTCCACAACGACAAGTGGGGTTCCTTAGAGTGTAAAAAAAGCGCGGATGCTGAACATCAACCCAACCAACCATATTACGTGGAGAAGATGAACAACATGTCCTTTTCAAGTTTCATCTATCCAGAGAATAAGGAGGAAGTATTAGGTGAACTTCAACAAGCACTTGAACCTAAGCGGTCAGCACGCGTTTCTCGGCGCAAGTAAATACCATTGGGTTAACTACTCAGATGAGAAAGTAGCAGATTCATATTTAAAATTCCTTGCTGTACAAAAAGGAACCATACTACATGAGTTTGCAGCTCAATGTATTTCTTTGGGACAGAAGTTACCAAAGTCAAATAAAACTCTAAACAGATATGTGAATGACGCAATCGGATTCAAAATGGTACCCGAACAAGTTCTTTATTATTCTGACAACTGTTTTGGTACAGCGGACACTATTTCGTTCAGAGATGATTTCCTGAGAATCCACGATTTAAAAACAGGTGTCACACCGGCAAACATTAAGCAGCTTGAAATTTATGCTGCTCTTTTTTGTTTAGAGTACAAAATCAAACCTGGCAACATTGGCATGGAATTACGAATCTATCAAAGTGATGAAATCATATTCCATGAGCCAACAGCCGAAGAGATCCTGCCTATTATGGATCGAATTGTCACATCAGACAAAATAATTAACAGAATCAAAGAACAGGAGGGCTAAACCATGAACCCCATTGCGGAAGATATTTTAATGCATTACGGTGTAAAAAGACGTTCCGGTCGTTATCCTTGGGGTTCTGGAGATACCCCTTACCAACATAGTGGAGATTTCTTAAGCCGTGTTCAAGAGCTAAAGAAAAAAGGTCTTACTGAAAAAGAAATCGTCGATAGCCTTGGACTTGATTCTACTACTCAGCTTCGTGTTGCTTACAAAAGAGCGAAAAACGAAAGAAGGCAATTAGAAGTAGCAAGAGTCAAATCTCTAATGGCAGATGGTAACAGCATCACCGAGATCGGAAAGATTATGGGCAAGAATGAATCTTCTATAAGATCATTACTTGACGAAGATGCTGAAGCTCGTATGAATGCTGGCGAGACAACTGCTAAAATATTAAAAAATGAGATTGCAAAAAAGAAAATGATAGACGTTGGAACCGGAGCCGAGAAAGAGCTTGGTATTTCAGATAACACTCTCACTGAAGCTCTATATATTCTTGAGGCTGAAGGCTATAACGTTTATGGTGTTGGTATTCCACAGGTAACTAATCCTGGAAAACAAACCAATACCAAAGTTCTGTGCGATCCATCTGTCGAGTACAAAGATGTCTACAAAAATATGGGAGAGATCCAATCTATCGGAGACTACCATTCTAATGATGGCGGTTTTACTTTTGATAAAAGAGAATACCCTGCAAGTATTAAATCTGATCGAGTAAAGATTTGTTATGGTGATGAGGGTGGAGCTGCAAAAGATGGAGTTATCGAGCTTCGTCGCGGTGTACAAGACTTAGACCTTGGCAAATCACACTATGCTCAGGTTCGTATATTAGTAGACGGATCACACTATTTAAAGGGAATGGCCATGTATTCGGATGATATGCCGGATGGTGTGGACATTGTATTTAATACTAATAAAAAGTCTGGCACTCCTAAAATGGATGTTCTGAAAAAGATAACTAACGATCCGGACAATCCTTTCGGTGCATACATAAAAGCAGATGGACAAAGCTGGTATGACGCTCCTGATGGAACTAAGAAGCTTTCGGCAATTAACAAGCTGAAAGAAGAAGGCGATTGGGACACCATGAGTAGAAACCTTTCGTCACAGTTCTTATCAAAGCAGCCCATGCAGCTAATCAAGAAACAGCTAAATCTTACATATGCCGATTCGATGGCACAGTATGATGAGATTTGTTCCTTAACCAACCCGACTGTAAAAAAGAAATTGCTTTTAGATTTCGCGGATGAGTGCGAAGCAGCCACGGTTCATCTTAAGGCAGCTGCATTACCTGGACAAACAACAAGAGTTATTCTTCCATTAACTTCGATGAAAGAAACTGAAGTCTATGCTCCTTACTTAAAGAATGGTGAGAAGGTTGCTCTTGTTCGTTATCCCCATGGTGGTACATTCGAGATACCTGAGCTCACTGTCAATAATAAAAACAAGTCGGCAAAAAGCATTCTTGGTAATGTAACTGATGCTATAGGAATTAATTCTAAAGTTGCTGAAAGATTATCTGGTGCAGACTTCGATGGTGATACAGTTGTTGTCATTCCTGTGAACGATAAAGTCAGAGTTAAGTCAACCCCAGCCCTTAAAGGGCTACAGGATTTCGATCCTAAAACTCAGTATGCATACCATGAAGGCATGCGAGTTATGACTAAAGATCAGACTCAAAAGCAGATGGGTGTTGTCTCTAATCTTATCACCGATATGACCCTTAAGGGGGCACCGGAAAAAGAGATTGTGCGAGCAGTACAGCATAGCATGGTCGTTATCGATGCTGCAAAACACAAGCTGGACTATAAGCAGTCAGAGAAAGATAACGGTATAGCTGAATTAAAGAGCCGATACCAGACCAAGTATGGTGACGATGGCAACCCCATTGGTGGTGGCGGTGCATCTACACTAATCTCTAAGAGAAAGCAGACCGTCGACGTACCCGAGCGTCAAGGAAGCGGGGTAATAGACCCAGAGACAGGCAAGGTATCCTATAAACAGTCTGGCAGGACCTACATTGATAAGAATACGGGTACTGTCAAGACAGCTATGACTAAGGTACCCCTATTGGTGGATGTTGACGACGTCCGTACCCTATCCTCTGGTACCCCCCAGGAGAACGCCTATGCGGACTATGCCAATAAGATGAAGGCCCTAGCTAATCAAGCTAGAAAAGAGTATAAGGCAACCGGCAAGATAGAGTACTCTAGTAGTGCTAAATCAACATACCAGGCCGAAGTTGACAAATTAATGGCCGATCTTAACGTTGCACAGAAGAATGCACCTAGAGAAAGGCGTGCTCAAGCTATAGCTAACTCAGTAGTTAAGGCTAAACAGCAAGCTAATCCCGATATGGATAAAAAAGAGCTTAGAAAAGCCAAACAAATAGCCATAAATGACGCTAGAATTGCTGTTGGTGCTAGTGGCAAAGGAACTCGTATCAACATAACTGATAGACAATGGGAAGCCATTCAAGCTGGCGCTATTAGTGAGTCTAAACTCACACAAGTTCTTCGTTATGCAGATCCTGATGTTGTAAAGCAGAAAGCAATGCCTAAAACAACAACTCAATTGTCAACTGCTAAACTTAACAAGATCTCGCAAATGAAGTCTTCTGGTTACACAATTGCTGAAATAGCATCAAATCTTGGTGTTTCTGCATCTACAGTTTCAAAGTATCTTAACAATTGAAAGGAAGTGAGCAACAATTGGCTAAATGTGCATTAACAACTTTTGATAATCCTTTTGATCCATTTACACAGTTCGATTCTTGGTATCAACTTGATTTAGATTTAAGTCGTGAACAAAAGAGAAATGATTGTTGTTCGTACTTAGATCGAATTGCTCGTACTTCTGATCAATTAACTGAAGAAGAGAATGATCGAGAAATAGAAAGAGCAATAGATGAAATCATAAAATACGATTTTAGAAACATATACAAGAAATTAACAACAGAATAGGCAGTCGATAGTAGTGGGGGGGTCGCCAAAAACACACCCCCTCCCTGCATCGCGGCGGTCTTTGAAAATTCTCCGGGGGATATTTTTGAAACGCGTTTTAGGTATCTATAGGGTTTAGACGAGCCTACAAGGTCGCTTCTTTTACTTTTTCTTTTCTCCTTTCGGTAAAGAAGTTATATTGCTTTGTAGGCTCATTTAAGCCCTATAAAAACTAGCGCAAAAGATCCCCAAAAATTATTCTAAGTGATTAAAAACACAATCATATTTTCATGAGAGGAGGCAGTAACAACATGAGAAAAGCTAAAAACTCAAGCTCTTCTGAAACGTATCCCAAGATGCGCCCGGCTCTTACTCCCGAAGCAGACCAAAGTCAGATGATTTCACTTGCGTACAACCTTGTAAGACAGCGGTTAATTGACGGTACTGCTTCTTCGCAAGAGACTACACACTTTTTAAAGCTTGGTACTGAAAAAGCCAAGTTAGAAAACAAACTTCTTGAAGCTCAGACGGACATGGCCATTGCTAAAAAAGAGGCGCTGGAGTCTGAGAAACGTTCTGCTGAAAGATTTGAGGAGGCTCTTAAAGCTTTCAGAACCTACAGTGGACAAGGTAGCGCTGAGGAGATGGATGATCCCGATGATGAGTATTAAAACATATTCTGAGTTATCCCGACTTCAAACATTTGAAGAGCGCTATCGTTACCTACGTCTTAGAGGCGCGGTCGGAGAAGAAACATTTGGATTTGATCGATATCTAAATCAAGTATTCTACCAAAGATCTCCGAAATGGAAGAAGGTACGAGACTTTGTAATCGTTCGAGATAATGGTTGCGATCTTGGATTGGATGGCTATGATATTTACGGAAAAATCTTAGTCCATCATATGAACCCGATCACACTTAAGGATCTCGAGAGAGAAAGCGAGTATCTATTAGATCCAGAGTTTCTTATTTGCACATCTCTTAATACTCATAATGCTATTCACTATGGAGATGAGAGTTTGTTAATAACCACTCCGATCGTTAGAACTAAGAATGATACGTGCCCTTGGAGGCGCTAAACTAATAAAGGAGGTAAAGTCAATGTCTAAACACAAGAATTATCGTGGCTATTATAACCATAATAGAAACAATACAAATCCTGTATTCAATAATGTTGAAAAGCAGAATGACGTAATTGTCGAAGAGCCCGTTATTAACGATGCTGAGACTATTGTCGACGAGCCGCAGGTAGCGGTATTTAAGCTCGGCGTTGTAAGTAACTGTCAGAGACTTAATGTTCGCGAAAACCCTACAGCTAACGCTAAAGTTGTATGCGTAATTGAGCTCGACGATGAAGTTGAGGTTGACAAGCAGAATTCCACAGATGACTTTTATAAGGTTGTTACAGCCGACGGAACTGATGGGTTCTGTATGAAGAAATTCATCACCCTCCAGTAGTAAAGGAGAGTCGTCATGGAAAGTATTTTAACATCAACCAAAAGGTTTGCCGGACTTGGCGAGGATTACGAACATTTCGATCCAGAAATAATAATGTACATCAACTCCATCCTATTGAACCTGAAGCAGATCGGCATAGGTCCTCCTGAAGGTTTTGTTATATCGGATGAGTCTGATATGTGGGAAGATTTTATCCCTGACAACGTAGTCATTTGCGAAGCTGCAAAAGAGTTCGTTGGTACAAAAGTTAGACTCAAGTTTGATCCACCTCTCAATGCTTCTGTATTAGAGTCTCTACGAAATAACATTAAAGAAGCCGAATGGCGTTTGTGTACAGAGGCGGAATTATTGAATACTTCTGGAGAGGAGGAAATTCAAAATGGAGAATAATCTAGCTCATCACGGTATTGTCGGAATGAAATGGGGCGTGCGCCGATATCAGAATAAAGACGGTACATTAACCAAGGCTGGTAAAAAGCGATACGATAAAGAGATGGATAAACTGAAAGCTGAGAAAAAAGTTCTCGATAACAAACTTGCTACCCAGCGCAAGATCGATAAGTTGAATGCTTTAAAAAATGACATCGATGAGAAAAAGAAAGTACTCGATTCACAAGATAAAAGCAAGCTTTCAGACTCTAAGCCTAAATCGGTAAAAGATTATAGTGACCAGGAGCTTCAGCAAATTGTTAACAGGCTTAATTTAGAGCAAAGGTACAATCAGTTGAATCCTAAAAAAGTATCGATGGGCAAAAAGATAGCCACTACGATTTTAAAAGATGTAATAGTGCCATCTTCTATCGAAGTCGGTAAGGGAATTGTGAAAAGAATCCTAGCAACCAGCACCAAAGATATCGGTAAACCACAGAAAGCTCCTAAGCCTAAATCTAAGTAAAACAAAAAGCGAAAAGGAGAAATTTTCATGGCACTATCAAACACTGCCGTCCCTATTTATTACGGCAGGTTTCGTGATGCCGTAATGAATGGCGAGATACCGGTTTGCAAAGAGATTGAAATGGAAATGCATCGCATTGACGATCTTATAGCGAATCCCGGTGTCTATTACGACGATCAGGCCATTAACGGTTGGATAGAATATTGTGAAAATGAACTTACTCTAACCGATGGATCTGACTTGCATCTTCTCGATAGCTTCAAGTTGTGGGGAGAGCAAGTATTCGCGTGGTTCTACTTTGAGGAACGAAATGTCTACGAACCTTCAAAGGATGGACACGGTGGTCGATATGTCAAAAAGACAGTTAAACGTCGACTTACCAAAAAGCAATATCTGATAGTCGCTCGAGGTGCCGCCAAGTCAATGTATGCAAGTTGTATACAAAGTTACTATCTAAACATAGACACATCTACCACTCATCAGATAACCACGGCTCCGACAATGAAACAAGCAGAAGAGGTGTTGTCTCCTATTAGGACAGCCATCACCAGGGCAAGAGGTCCCCTATTTAAGTTCCTTACTGAGGGTTCTATTCAGAACACTACCGGATCTAAGGCTAATAGATGTAAGCTGGCATCCACTAAGAAAGGAATCGAGAACTTCTTAACTGGCTCTCTTCTGGAGATCCGACCTATGAGTATCGATAAACTTCAGGGTCTCCGATGTAAAGTTGCAACCGTCGACGAATGGTTATACGGTGATGTTAGAGAAGATCCTATTGGCGCTCTAGAGCAGAGTGCCGCTAAGGGCGAAAGCGATTATCTAATTGTAGCGATAAGCTCTGAGGGTACTGTCCGAAACGGAAGTGGCGATAATATCAAAATGGAGTTAATGAAGATCCTTAAAGGTGAGTACATTAACCCGCACGTTTCCATTTGGTACTACAAACTAGATTCTATCGATGAGGTTAATGATCCTGAGATGTGGGTCAAAGCCAATCCGAATCTAGGTAAAACTGTCGACTACGAAGCGTACCATTTGGATGTTGAAAGAGCTGAAAAAGCACCAGCTGCTAGAAATGATATTTTGGCTAAACGTTTTGGCATCCCAATGGAAGGTTACACTTACTATTTTACATATGAGGAAACTATTCCACACAGAAAAAGAGAATACGATGGATTACCTTGTGCTTTAGGCGGAGACCTTTCGCAAGGAGATGACTTCTGTTCTTTTACATTTATGTTTCCATTACCACGCGGCGAATTTGGTATTAAGACTCGAAACTACATATCATCATTAACCCTAAAGAAGCTTCCTGGCGCCATGAGACAAAAGTACGAAGAGTTCATGGAAGAGGGAAGTCTTGTTGTTCTTGATGGTACTGTGTTGGACATGATGGAAGTTTACGAGGATCTTGACAATCATATCGTTGAGCGTGGATATGACGTCCGTTGCTTCGGTTATGACCCATATAACGCTAAAGAGTTTATTGCGCGTTATGAATCTGAAAACGGACCTTTTGGTATTGAGAAAGTTATACAGGGTGCTAAAACAGAATCTGTTCCTTTGGGAGAATTGAAGAAACTCTCGGAAGAGCAGATGCTTTTGTTTGATGAGCGATTGATGTCTTTCGCGATGGGTAACTGTATCACTTTAGAAGATACCAATGGAAATAGAAAACTTTACAAAAAGCGATACGAGCAGAAGATCGATGCTGTTGCAGCGATGATGGATGCTTACATTGCTTATAAACTCAATAAAGATGCGTTCGAATAGAGGTGATATTTATTTCCGACTACAGTAATAAAAACGGCGAACTTTACCATTATGGCGTTATCGGAATGAAATGGGGCGTACGTAGAGCCACTCGTAAGGCAGCCGAGAATGAACGATATCGTAAAAAAGCTTTGGCATACGATATGAAAGCAGATAAGCTAACTAAAAAATCTGAAAAAGCGCATTCTAAGTATGACTTGGAGAATGCCACTAAGAAAAACGTAAAAGCTGCTAAGTATGACATGAAAGCTGATAAGCTTGCGAAAAAAGCAAATAAATCCGACGATGGTTTAAAGAAAACAACACTTGAACAGCGCTCTGAACGGCTTAAATACAAGGCCGCAAAAACTAGACTTAAAGCCAATCGGATTTCAAAGGCTACTGGATATGGCCACAAAGCTATGCAGCTATCTATTAAATCTGATAAAGCAGCCAAAAAAGCCGCAAAAGCTAGAATGAAAATTGCTAATAATGACGCTTTTATCGCAAAAATGAATCGTAAAGCATCTTCGTTAACTAAAGAAGAATTAAACGGTGCATATTCATTTGTTAACGACATGCTGAAATAATTTCTTATCAGTTAAGGAGGTGGATTCGGATTGGAAAACTCGCTTCGTTCCAGAGTAAAGAATGCAGTTAAGCATGGCTGGAACGCTTTTCTTAATCGAGACCCCACAGAATATTCCATAGATTATGGACAGAGTTATTATCACCGTCCCGATCGACCTAGACTTACCAAAGGTAATGAGCGATCGATCGTCACCTCAGTTTATAACAAAATAGCAATAGATGTAGCGGCTATTACTATTCAGCATGTTCAGCTGGATAAGAATGGTCGTTTTTTAGAGGTCAGGGATTCTGGTCTGAACACATGCCTCACACTAGACGCAAACATAGACCAAACAGGTCGAGCATTTATTCAAGATGTGGTTATGTCAATGCTAGATGAGGGGTGTGTCGCCATTGTTCCGGTCGATACATCAATAAATCCTAAGATTAGCGGTTCATATGATATTCATTCAATGCGAACTGGTAAAATCATCGAGTGGTTTCCTAAAGATGTTAAAGTTCGTTTGTATAACGAGCGAAACGCAAAACATGAGGATCTGATATTACCTAAGAGCATGGTAGCAATTATCGAGAATCCGTTATATGCAGTGATTAATGAGCCCAACTCTACTATGAAGCGACTTATCAGAAAATTGAATCTTTTAGATGCAGTTGACGAACAAAGTGGCTCTGGAAAGTTGGATTTAATTATTCAGTTGCCTTATGTGATTAAAACTGAGGCTAGACAAAAACAAGCTGACAATCGTATCAAAAGCATAGAGAATCAATTGCGGGATTCTCCTTTTGGTATTGCTTATACGGATGGTACTGAGCGTATTACACAGTTAAATCGCCCCGTCGAGAACAATCTAATGAAACAGATCGAATACTTAACGAGCATGCTATATAGCCAGTTAGGAATGACTCAGAGTATATTAGATGGTTCTGCTGATGAAGGGACGATGCTCAATTACTATAACCGTACAAGTGAGCCGATTATTTCGGCGATTGTTGACGAAATGAAACGAAAGTTTCTAACTAAAACTGCTAGAACGCAGTTGCAATCCATTATGTTCTTTAGAGATCCATTTAAGCTTGTTCCTGTTAAAGATCTTGCCGAAATTGCTGATAAGATGACACGAAATGAAATAATGTCGTCTAACGAAATCAGACAAGTTATTGGCTTGAAACCTTCGAAAGATCCTAAAGCCGATATGCTTGTAAACAGCAACTTAAACCAGACAAAAGAAGCTAACAATGAGACTCCGGAAGAAGAAATAAATCAAGAGGAGGAAATTCAAAATGGAGAAGTTTGATTTCAGTGGCTGGGCCACCCGAAACAACCTTAAGTGCTCCGATGGACGAGTAATCCTTAAAGACGCATTTAAGCATTGCGACGGACGTACTGTTCCTCTTGTTTGGAACCACCAGCACAACGAATCATATAACGTTCTCGGTCATGCCCTGTTAGAGAATCGTGAAGAAGGCGTTTATGCTTACTGCACGTTTAACGATACAGAGTCTGGTCAGAACGCTAAACTTCTGGTCGAGCATGGCGATATCACTGCGTTATCGATCTATGCCAACCAACTTAAGCAGAAAGGTTCAGACGTTCTTCATGGCGCAATCCGTGAAGTAAGTCTTGTTCTCGCTGGAGCTAATCCCGGCGCGTTTATCGAGTCTGTGATTTGCCATGATGATAGTTCTGATGAAGAGGCTGTCATTTATACAGGCGAGAATATAAGCCTTTATCACGCTGAGAAAGAAACAACTACAGAGGAAAAGGAGGAAGAAAAAGTGTCAGAAGAAACTAAGAAGGCCGATACCGCTGAGAAAGCAGAATCGACCGAGAAAGAAGAGACGGTTGCTGACTTATTTAAAGAAGCAATCGATTCGCTCGACGAAAAGCACCAGGACGCCGTATATGCAGTAATTGGCGAGGTGATGGATTCAAGCGATGAAGAAGAAACCGAAGAAGCTGAAACAGCTAAACATTCAGATGAAGGAGACGATGTTATGAAACACAATGTATTCGATCAGGAAACTGTAAAAGAAAACACTCTTACTCATGCCGATCAGGAAGCTATCCTTTCTATGGCTAAGCAGAGTAATGTTGGTAGCTTAAAGATGGCTATGCAGGCATTTGCAGCAGAGAACGAGGAGCTCGCACACGGCTTTGAGACCGAGGCTCTCACTGCACTACTCCCCGACTTCAAGAACCTTAATCCCGGCGCTCCCGAGATTCTCAGAGAAGACCAGAGCTGGGTTATGAAGGTAATCAACAAGATTCACAAGAGCCCCTACAGCCGTATCCGTACCCGCCAGGCAGATGCTCGTATTTCTGAGCTGAAGGCAAAGGGTTACCAGAAGAAGGGCGATCAGAAGAAGCTCACCGATACAATTAAGCTTATCGGAAGAACTTTCGATCCCCAGACCATTTACATCAAGGATGAGATCCATCGTGACGATATTATCGACATCACCGATTTCGATTATGTTGCTTATGTATGGAATCTCATGAAGGACAACATGTATGAGACTCTCGCTCTCGCTGCTCTTGTTGGCGACTCCCGCGAGGACACTGATCCCGATAAGATCCACGAGAATCACGTTTGTCCTATCTACAACGATGATGAGCTTTATACAATTCACCGTACTGTAAACTTTGAAGCTGCTAAGTCCGAGCTTCAGGGAACCAACACTGGTGCTAACTTTAGCGAGAACTACATCTACGCAGAGGCTATTATCATGGAAGCTCTCTACGCTCGTGAGAAGTTCAAGGGAAGCGGCAAGCCCGACCTTTACTGTACTCCTCACCTCGTAAACATCATGCTTCTTGCTCGTGACCTCAATGGCCGTCGTATTTACGATTCTAAGGCTGACCTTGCAAAGGCACTCAATGTTGGAGAAATCTTCGAGATCGAGCAGCTCGAGGGTAAGACCAGAACCGATAAAGAGGGTAACACCAAGAAGCTCCTTGCTCTCTTCGTTAACCTCAATGACTATCAGTTCGGTTCTACTAAGGGCGGCGAGATTACTAAGTTTGAAGACTTCGATATCGATTTCAACAAGCATAAGTATCTCATGGAGACCAGACTTTCTGGTGCTCTCACAAAGCTTTACTCTGCTATTGCTCTCGAGGAGACTGTCTCTGAAGAAGTAGCTGGCTAATAGCTAAAGGGAGAAATTCAAAATGGCGAAATACCATGGTATCGTTGGATACGTTGAAACCGTAGAGACTAAGCCTGGCGTCTGGACACAAAAGCTTACAGAGCGAAAATATTATGGCGATACGCTTAGAAACTCTAGCAATTGGACGGCTTCTACGGAAAGCACAAACGATGATCTTAGGCTCAATGCCCAAATCAGTATAGTTGCCGATGCGTTCGCCTATCAGAATTTCCAATTCATTCGTTACATCGAGTATATGGGCGTTAAGTGGAAGGTCACCAGCATCGAACCGCAACGCCCTAGACTCATTCTAACTGTCGGGGGTGTTTACAATGGCCAGTAGGCTTGAACTGCATAATGAGTTCATTGACGTTCTTGGAACTAAGGATGAACCAAAAAGTAGAGTATATTTTAACACCCCTGAATCAGTTAAAATGGTATACCCGTGTATCAGGTATGCCAAATCAGGCGTCAATAAATTAAACGCAAATAACAAACTATACAAAACCACAAACCAATACGAGGGAGTCGTTATGGACTACGATCCAGATAGCGAAATTCCTGACAAGATTCTTTATCGTTTTCCGATGTGTAGTCTTGGAAGAAGCTATGTTGTCGACGGTTTATATCACTTCCCGTTTACATTATTCTATTAAGGAGGCAACCCCACTATGTCTAAAATTGTTTGGGACGAAACTAGTAAGAGACTTTATGAAACTGGTGTTAAGAATGGTGTTCTTTATGTTAAAGGCTCCACTGGCACCGCATATGGCAAGGGTGTAGCTTGGAACGGTCTTACTGCTGTAACCGAGAGCCCCTCTGGTGCAGAAGCTACCGCTCTGTATGCCGATGATATCAAGTATCTCAGCCTTATGAGTGCTGAGGAGTTTGGCGCAACCATCGAGGCTTATACTTATCCCGATGAGTTCGCAGCTTGCGATGGTTCTGTTGAGCTCGCCGAGGGTGTATCCATTGGTCAGCAGAAGAGAGAGACCTTTGGCCTTTCCTACAGAACTGTTCTCGGTAACGATGTTGACGGTAACGACTTTGGCTATAAGCTCCACCTCATTTATGGCGCACTTGCTGCTCCTTCTGAGAAGGCTTATGCTACCATCAATGATAGCCCCGAGGCTATTACTTTCAGCTGGGAAGTAACAACCACTCCCGTTTCCGTAACAGGTCACAAGCCTACCGCTTGCCTTACCATCGATTCCACAAAGGTAGATGCTAAGAAGCTTGCTGATCTCGAGGCTATTCTTTATGGTTCTGAGTCCGAGGAAGCTCGCCTTCCCCTTCCCGATGAGATTGCTGAGCTCTTCAATACTGCTGGCTAATTTTTCATCACAACAATAAACTATTAAACCAAATGGGTACCGTATTCAGGAAGAGGCTGGCGGTACCCTCTTTTTATTATTGAAAGGAGACATATTATTATGTTAAAGAAAACTATCAAATACGAAGACTACAATGGCGTTGAAAGAACAGAAGATTTCTACTTCAACCTCTCTAAGGCTGAGCTCATGGAGATGGAACTGAGCACAGCAGGTGGTTTAACTGAGACCATCAATAAAATCGTTGCAACACAGGATGCTCCCGCTATCATTAAGATCTTTAAGGATCTTGTTCTTAAAGCTTATGGTGAGAAGAGCGCAGATGGTAAGAGATTCATTAAGTCTGAAGAGCTCTCAGCAGCATTTTCTCAGACAGAAGCATATTCAATTCTGTTTATGGAGCTTGCTACAGATGCCGATGCAGCTGCAAAGTTCGTCAATGGAATTGTACCTGCTAACATGAATGTCGATAACGCTAATCATCCTGCTTTGAAACAGTAATAAAACAGACAATAATGGAGGGTTGAGGAATGCTTCGGATTACTATTCCTGCTATTGAAAAATGGGACGAACGTAAACAGGAGTTTATCAGTACCAAAGAGCAGACGTTGCAATTGGAGCATTCCCTCGTCTCTCTTTCAAAATGGGAATCAAAATGGTGTAAACCGTTCCTTGCTAAAAAAGACATGACGAACGAAGAAGCCATTGATTACATCAGATGCATGACGTTAACACAGAATGTTAATCCAGAGATATACGATAACATACCAAATGACGTTATAGAGCAAGTTTCCAGCTATATAAATGCGCCCATGACGGCTACTTGGTTTGCGGAAGATAAAGGTGGACGATCAAATTCAGAGACAGTTACTTCAGAACTCATATATTACTGGATGATAGCTTTAAACATACCGTTTAAATGCGAAAAATGGCATCTGAATAGACTATTAACCCTTATTAGGGTTTGCAATATTAAGAATACTCCTCCTAAAAAGATGAGTAAGAGAGCGCTTATGAGTCGAAATGCAGCTCTAAATGCCTCTCGTAGACAACAATTTAATTCAAAGGGATGATTGATGTGAAGAAAGAAACATTAACCAACAAACTCAAGAAGTCCCCGATCAATTACTTTTCCGATCTATTTATAGTAGCAATGGTATCTATGTGGATTGCGGATAACATCTATCAATCTATTATAGCGACTACAGTCACTGTTAGCTCGATCGTACTTAGCCATCAGACAGGCGTTAACTGCTTTGACACGAGTATGTGGGCCTCAATAGGAACAAATGTCGCGATCCCGCTTTCTTGCGGTGGTGCTATTTGGATGATTAAAAATTCCATTCAGCACGCTATTAGCAACTATAAAGGAAAAGAAGCAATTAAAGATTTTCCTGCGGCGCATCCGGAAGGAGAATACGAAGAAATCGAATTAGAACAAGAAATGGGTGAAGAAATAAATGATTACTCTTGAAATCTTTTTACTCGGATTATTGATTACATCGACCCTTACAGGTCTTGTAACGGAAGCCGTGAAAAACGTTTTTGCAGAACATAATATTAAGTACCGAGCAAACACCCTTGCCGGTATCATTGCGTTGATTTTGTCGGCTGCTATTGGAAGCGGTTACATTATCATGGCTGGAATCACCTTTACCGCCCAAATCGCAGTTTGCTTAATCGCGCAAGTTTTCATGAGCTGGTTATGTGCAATGGTCGGATACGATAAAGTAGTCCAGGCCATTAGCCAATTTAAAATTAAGAAGGAAGGGGAATAAACATGAGTATTTTTTCAAGATTTACCAAGAAAAAAGAAGACGTAAAAGACTTTCCTACTCAAACAACATTTAATACCAATGACATGACAGCTATTGACGAAGAGGTGAACGACGATGGGATTTGTACCGAGACTAACAAGACCGACAGCGGGGAATAAGTACTATATCCGAAAAGCAAACGGCGGATACTCTAATGCGATTGCAGGAAAACCGACTGATAAAGACTGTAATGTTCTGTCAAACTGTGTCGGATATGCCTATGGCCGATTCAATGAGATTGGTGGCTATGGCTACTGTAAGTACCTCGCTCCTGTAAATGCGGAAAACTTTATTCAATATAAAGGTTCATGCACAGTAGGTCAAACACCTAAGCTTGGCGCTTGTATGGTATGGCAAAAAGGTAATACTCTTTCCGCCTCTGATGGTGCTGGGCACGTAGCAATTGTCGAAAAAGTTATCAGCGATACCGAAGTTGTTACTTCTGAAAGCGGTTGGGGCGACAAACGAGTATTTTGGACACAAACTCGTAAGAAAGGCTCTAATGGTAACTGGGGTGCCGGATCAAACTACAAGTTCCTTGGATTTATTTATAATCCCGCTGTAAAAGATGAACCAAAGAAACCAGCAGTTACACCTACTGTGAAGAGAGACACTAGAAAAAATCAGATTCAGGTAAAAGTTACGAATCTTCGTGTAAGAACTGGAGCTGGAACTAAGTATTCGTCTATAGGATACGCAAAAGAAGGCTACTACAATTACACGGAAACGAAAGTTGCAAACGGTTATACCTGGTATAAAATCGCTACTAACCAATGGATAGCTTCTAGTAAAAACTGGACAACCGTTTACAAAGTTGTTAAAACATCTGTAAAAGTCGATGTTGCTTATAAGAAAGCCACATCCCTTACTGGCAAGTATAAAGTCAATGTGAAATCCGGAACCAATCTTAGAACTGGTGCTGGTACAAATAAGCCTAGTCTTGGAGTTTTAAAGACTGGTGCTATTGTGCACAATTACGGATACTACAATGTCGATAAAACCAATACTAAGTGGCTGTATGTAAAAACATCTGCTGGTGCTATTGGATATTGTTCTATAAAAGATCTCAAAAAGTGCTAAATACTATTGGGTGATAATTATGATATCTTTCAGACAAAAGGGCGACTTTTCTAAACTAACTAATTACTTGACAAAAGTAAAAAGCACCGTTCGTCTTAGTATTTTAGACAAATACGGTAAAGCCGGAGTAGCCGCCCTAGCGTCTGCGACGCCTGTCGAATCCGGTTTAACGGCTGCTTCATGGTATTACGAAATAGAGCGTAAGAATGAATCAGTCACAATTAATTTTCTCAATTCAAATGTTCAAAATGGAGTTCCGATAGCTGTGATTTTACAGCTTGGACACGGAACTGGTACTGGTGGCTGGGTAGAAGGGAGAGATTATATCAATCCTGCTATCCGGCCCATTTTTGATGAAATAGCAAATAACGCATGGAGGGAGGTTACTAAACTATGAGCAAACAGATCGATGAAAGAGTAGTGTCGATGCGGTTCGACAATAAACATTTCGAATCAAACGTTCAAACTAGCATGAGCACCCTCGATAAATTAAAGGCAAAGCTAAATTTATCAGGGGCATCTAAAGGTTTAGAAAATGTTAATTCTGCTGCTAAGAAAGTCGACATGTCTGGTCTTGCTGGCGGTATAGAGACTGTTAGCGCTAAGTTCTCATCTCTGCAAGTAGTTGGAGTAACCGCCCTTGCTAACATAACAAATTCCGCAATAAATGCGGGTAAAAGATTTGTAGAATCGCTCACTATTGCGCCTATCAAAGATGGTTTCAGTGAGTATGAATTAACATTAAATGCTGTTCAGACAACCATGTCTGGTACTGGAAAAACTGCCGAAGAGGTTGAGAAACAGCTAAAAAGCCTTGACGAATATGCTGATAAAACAGTATATAGTACGGCAGATATGTTAAATAACTTGCCGAAATTCACAAATGCTGGCGTCGACTTAGAAAAAGCTACTACAGCTATGATAGGTATCGCTAACGCTACTGCACTTGCGGGTGGCGATGCTGGTAAGGCTAGTATAGCGTTCTACAACCTTGGACAGGCAATAGGTACTGGCTACTTAACTAGAATGGACTATAACTCCATTAATAATGCCGGTATTGCCACCATGGAATGGAAAAATCAAATGGTAGATGCCGCTATTGCAGCTGGTACTCTTACTAAAGCTGGCGATGATCTCTACGCTGCTGGTGATAAAACATTCACTTTACAACAGTTGTTTATTGACGGTCTACAAGAGCAGTGGGCTACAACTGATGTAATGATGAAAGTCTTTGGTGACTACGGAGACGAGACTACCGAAATTGGTAAAAAAGCATATTCCGCAGCGCAAGACGTCAAAACTTTCAGCCAGATGATGGAATCGCTTAAAGCGACTGCTGGTACTGGTTGGAAAGACACCTGGCAGACCATATTTGGTGGCTTAGATGAAGCTAAGCAGTTCTGGACCGATTTGTCCAATTCTTTAAGTGGGATTATTACAGGTATAGCCAACTGGCGTAACAAGTTACTTAATGGCGCACTCGGTAAAGGTTTTTCTAAATTAAGTAAAACATTATCTACTATTACAGACCCGATTAAAAAGACGGTTAAAACTGTAAAGGGTGCAACCACTGCCATTAAAAATCTCGGCGAGATGGCTAATAGAGTCATCAGAGGCGAATTTGGCAATGGTAAAGCTAGGTTTGAGGCACTGACTAAAGCTGGATATAACTATTACGCTATCCAGAATAAAGTAAACGAAAAGTTGGGTTACGCGTTCCGATACTCGGATAAACTGGCTGGCTCGCAAAAAGAACTGACGACTACGGAAGAAGAATTGACTTCTGCGGATGCAAAGCGACTTGAGCAACTTAGCAAAATGTCCGATGAAGAACTTGAAAATCTTGGCCTCACTAAGAAGCAGATAAAAGCCCTTAGAGAGCTTAAGAAATATGTCGATATGACTGGTCTCTCTTTTAGTGAGTTCGTTGAAAATATCGACGAGATCGATGGACGTTGGTTACTGATCAACTCGTTTAAAAATGTTGGTCAAGGATTAGTTGCAGTTTTTAAAGCATTGAAAGATGCATGGGTTGAAATATTCCCGCCCATGACTTCCGATCAGTTATTTAATATAATAGGCGGTCTACATAAATTTTCCACTCATTTAAGAGTAAGTGAGGAAACTGCCGAGAATCTAAAGAGAACGCTCAAAGGCGTGTTCGCTGCCCTCGATATTGTGCTAACAATAGTCGGCGGCCCTATAAAAATTGCATTTAAGATACTTATGCAACTTTTGAAAGCGTTCGATCTTGACATACTCGATGTTACTGCCGTCATCGGAGATGCGATTGTAAAATTTAGAGACTGGATAGACTCCACGATCGATTTTACAGGAATATTTAAAACAATAGCTCCATATATAAAGGAAGCTATTGATGCAGTTAAAGGTTGGATCGATAGCGTTAAGCCGCTTGAGAAAATCGAAGCAGCCTTTAAGAAAGTCACAGATGCTGTTAAAGATTTCGCGAAGAGTATTCGTGAATCTGATATAGTTCAAAACATAATTTCTGGATTAACTAATGGACTGAAAAACGGCGCGTCTAAGGTTTGGAAGGCAATTGTCGATCTAGCCAAAGGTATGTTAGAGAAGATAAAAAGTGTTCTCGGCATACATTCACCTTCTACGGAGTTCGAAGAAGTTGGAGAAAACGCTGTACTTGGTCTCGCCAATGGACTAAAAGGCGGAATCAGTACCATTGCTAACATCATTAAAACATTATGTTCTAAAATGTTTAGCGCATTCGGTGAGTTTGATTGGTCAAATATCTCAACCATATTCACCAACATAGCAAGGTTATTCCCGAAATTAAAAATATTTACCACCATTTCTGCTCTTGGTAACATATTTGCCGTTGGCGGTAAAGATGTCGTCATGGGCTTTGTAAATGGTTTAGCGAAAAGCGCATCAGCTATTTGGGAAGCAATAACGTCGATCGCCAAGAATGTTATAAGTAAGTTTAAAGACATACTTGGTATACATTCACCTTCGGCTGTATTCTTCGCTATTGGTGGTTTCATTATAGCTGGTCTTGTGGGCGGTTTAATGAGCGGAAGTGCCAACATAAAAGATGCTTTAACGGCTCTTGGTAGTTGGGTTATAAACTTCTTCAAGGGATTAGACCTTGGAACCGTTGTTGCCGCCGGAGCCACAATCGGCGCATTAATATTAATAAAAAAGATATTAGATATAACTGATAAATTTGCTTCCGCCGCAAAAAGTGTAGGCGGTTTAGCCGACAGCCTCAAAAACTTGGCTGATAATTTTAATACAAAATTGTTCGGTCAGTTCAATAAATCAAAATGGGAACTCATATCTGAGGCATTATTAAAGATGGCTATTGCTATTGGCATTTTAGCAGCATCTGTTATTATAATGTCGATGATAGAACCTGGTAAATTGTGGGGTGCTGTTGGCGCCCTTGGTGTTCTTATTGTTGCTCTCGGTGCGCTTGCTGGAATTATAGTTGGTCTTATGGCCGCTACTAAGTTAGTCGGTGATGGAAAAAGCATAGCTGTTATCGGAAACATGCTTTTGAAAATAGCGATAGCGATGGGCATCATGGCAGTAGTTGCTAAGATTGCTGGTTCTATGTACTCCGACGATCTAAAGCAAGGTGCTTTGGCTATCGTAGCGTTTGGTGGAATTATAGTAGCTCTTATGTGGGCTACCAAGCTTCTCGGAAATAGCGCACAGATAAGTACAATAGGCGGAACTCTTGTCAAGATATCGTATGCTATAGGTATAATGCTACTTGTTGCAAAATCAGCAGCTTCAATGACTGTAGCAGAATTAAAGCAGGGCATACAAGCGATCGCTGCATTTAGCGGCATTATAATTGCACTTATGGCTGCGACTCGACTTGTTAACGGTGGTGAATTTACTGATAAAGTTGGTAAATCCATCTTTAAGATAGCTGGAGCCATAGCGATAATGCTTATAGTTGCAAAGATAGCAGCTTCGATGTCGATCGGTGATATCGTAAAGGGAACTTTAACCATAGCCGCATTTAGCGGAATTATAATCGGTCTTATGAAGGCTGCTAAGACTATAAGCGGTGCTAAAAACGTTGATAAGATCGGTGGAGCCATTCTTAAAATGGCGTTTGCTATGACGCTTATGGCAATAGCAGCTAAAATCGCTGCGTCAATGTCCATTGGCGAAATAGTTCAAGGTACTCTAGCCATCGCTGCTTTCGGTGGTATGGTGGTCGGTCTTATGGCCGCTACTAAGTTAGTCGGTGATGGAAAAAGCATAGCTGTTATCGGAAACATGCTTTTGAAAATAGCGATAGCGATGGGCATCATGGCA
>JAFTYR010000012.1 GCA_017461315.1 Burkholderiaceae bacterium
AACGTTGACAAACGAACGTCTGAGGAAACACGGATGGCTTTGCTTGAAGGACTTGCAAAGCTAGATGTTTAGAGGAATCGCCCACTACGGAGCCGTACGGTGGGTGATGTGGAAGGGTGGCTTATCGCCACCCCATCCGATCAATTACTTTATTTTCTTTCTTTTTTCAAAAAAACTCTTAATGCTTCAGCAGTAAAGGTCTGTTGTTTAACAAGATCCTGAGGGGGACCAGAAAAGACAACTTGTCCTCCGTTAGAACCACCACTTGGCCCCATATCAATAATCCAATCTGCCTCTGCGATGACGTCTAAGTCATGTTCAATAACAATGACCGTATTACCACTGTCGACAAGGTGATGTAGTACTTTAATTAAATTATCGACATCCGACATATGTAGACCAACCGTAGGTTCGTCTAGGATATAAAGCACATGTTCCTTACGTTTTTCGATATTGGTATTGCGAATTTTTGCCAATTCTGAAATTAACTTAATTCTTTGTGCTTCTCCTCCAGATAAAGTTGGGGAGGGTTGTCCTAATGTCAAATAACCAAGACCAACTTCTTGCATGAGTTTTAAAGGATGTGCAATGGAACGTTGAGAAGAGAAAAATTCGACTGCTTCATCAACTTCCATTTTGAGAATTTCTCCGATAGATTTACCTTTCCATTGAATATGTAATGTCTCTTCATTAAATCTCATGGAATTACATACATCACATACAACCTTAACATTAGGCATGAAACTCATTTCAAGTGTTTTAACCCCCTGTCCTTCACAAGCATCACATCTGCCCTCTTTAAGGTTGAAGGAGAATCTTGATGCCGTAAATCCTTTAATCTGCGACTCGTTTATTCCAGCAAAAAGTTTACGTATATCATCCCAGAAGCCGATATATGTTGCAGGACATGACCGGGAAGTTTTTCCAATAGGTGTTTGGTCCACCTCAAGAACACGTGAGATCTGTTCCCAACCAATAAGATCCTTGCAATTTTGAAGATTTGTCGTGTTTTTTTTACGAATTACGGTTCGTAAATTATTTAATAACAAGTCTCGAACTAATGTAGATTTTCCTGAGCCAGAGATACCAGTAATCGCTATCAATCTATTTAAAGGAAATTGAGTCGTTACTTGTTTAAGATTATTCTTTGTGGCTCCACAAATTTTCAAAACCGGATCATTATTCTTTGTTTTATTTTTAGCTTTACCACTATGATGAAGAGGATGCTTTAAGTATCGACCAGTTAATGAATCTGGACTATTCATAATATCTTGAATAGTTCCTTGAGCGATTACGTTTCCACCTCTTGTACCGGCACCTGGTCCAATATCAATGATGTGATCGGCTCTACTGATAGTATCTTCATCATGCTCAACAACTAAAAGAGAATTACCTTTAGAGGTAAGTTTTTTTAGACAATTTAAAAGAATTTTGTTGTCGTGAGGATGTAATCCAATTGTAGGTTCATCTAACACATAACAAACACCTTGTAGATTCGTACCGAGCTGAGAAGCCAAACGAATTCTTTGTGCTTCTCCACCGGAAAGTGTCGGAGCTGAGCGGTCTAAATTTAAGTAAGATAGACCAACTTCCTTTAAAAAATCTAATCGAGATACAATTTCTTTAATAATATCTTCTGCGATCAATTGGCTACGATGATCTAGCTGGATATTTCTAAAAAATAATTCTGCCTTTTCGACAGTCATTGATGCGATATCCGCAATGGATTGACCTTGAAATAGAACATGACGCGCAACATCATTGAGTCGAGTACCGTGACAGGTGAGACACGTTGATGTATCTAGTAAATCATCACGTGCTTCTTGGTTTTGATTATCTTTATCGATGGCATCTTTAAAAAGGGAGATTCCATTTCCTAAACAGGTTGGACACCAGCCTATTTTAGAGTTATAGGAAAAAAGTCTAGGGTCTGGTTCTGAAAAACTTTTACCACATTCTGGACACCCTCTTTTAGTAGAGAAAACCTCTAAGAGTTGTAAATGATTTCTGATTTCCACCAAACCTTTACCAAAATCTAGAGTAGATTTCAAAGCATGAGCAATACGCTGTTTTGTTTCAGACTCAACTACAATAGTTGCGACTGGAAGCCCAATGTTATGTTCTCTGTATCGATCCAAAGCAATAAATGGATGAGTAGAAACATATCGATTATCAACTAAAAGTTTTTGAAATAATTTACCCTTTGCCCAGGAGGCTAAGTCCTTATATGTACCTTTTCTATTTTTTACCAATGGAGCAACAAGGGTTATTTCTTGACCTTGAAATTTTTCCATTATTTGAGCAAAAATGGACTCAAAAGACATGGGTTCTATCGGAATATGGCAATTAGGGCAATGTTGAATTCCTAATTTCACAAATAAGAGTCTTAAGAAATGATAGATTTCTGTCAGGGTTGCAACCGTTGATTTAAATCCTCCTCGAGAAGTTCTTTGTTCGATTGCAACGGTTGGTGGAATACCGTAAATCGCATCAATATTGGGACGACTAGCCGGTTGAATAATAGAACGAGCGTAGGCGTTCAGAGATTCTAAATAACGTCTTTGGCCTTCATTGAAAACAATATCGAACGCTAAAGTTGATTTACCTGAACCTGATACTCCTGTGACGACCGTAAAACAATTGCGAGGTATGTTGACTGAAATGTTTTTTAGATTATTTTCCCGTGCATTGATTACGACAATAGAATTTTCTTTACTAGAAAGATTTTGTAAATCAGTATGTTGGTTAGTATTGTTATCCCAATCGTTTTGGGAAGTGTCAAAATAATTGTGACTAGGGGAAGATTGATAATAGTCTGCCAGTGCTAGTCCTGTGGGAGTTTCTTTAATCGCAAGTTTGCTTGGAGGGCCAGCGAAAAGTTCAAATCCCCCCTTATCTCCTCCTTCTGGTCCCAATTCAATAACCCAGTCAGATGAACTAATGACGTCTAAGTTATGCTCAACAACAATGACAGAGTGGCCGGCATCTATTAAATCTTTTAACGCTTTCATTAGCTTAGAGATATCTTCGAAATGCAGTCCTGTAGTAGGTTCATCGAAGATAAAGAGTGTTTTTGATAAGGAATTTTTTGTTGAATCGATAAGATATTTGGCAAGTTTTAATCGTTGTGCTTCACCTCCAGAAAGAGTTGGAGTCGGTTGTCCTAATTTCAGGTAGCCTAGTCCGATATTTTGTAAAGGGGAAAGGGTCCGTACGATTTCCTTGTTTGAATCAAATAACGTGAGTGCTTCTTGAATAGTTAGGTTTAATACATCAGAAATAGATAATTTGCGTTCCTTCACTTCTATTGTGACTTCCAGTGTCTCTGGTTTGTAACGCTTACCTTGACAGTCTGAGCAACAAAGATACACATCTGAAAGGAATTGCATTTCAATGTGCTCGTAACCGCTACCTTCACAACTTGGGCAACGTCCTGTACCGGAATTAAAACTAAACGTACCTGCTGTATATCCACGAGCTTTAGCTAACGGAGTAGAGGCGAAGAGTTTTCTGATCGGATCAAAAGCTCCAACAAAAATAGCCGGATTACTTCGTGTTGTTTTGCTTATTGGATTTTGGTCTACAAATGCGATGTCATCAATGAAATTATCTCCCAAAAGTTTGTCATAACTTCCTGGAGATTCAGTTGTTTTTTTCTTAGCCTTGAGTAAAGCCGGAATTAATGTATTTTGGATAAGAGTCGATTTTCCCGAACCAGATACTCCAGCAATACAGACTAAAGATTGAAGGGGAAAACGAATATCAATATTTTTTAGGTTGTGTTCTTTTGCACCGAGTAGTACCAACGCAGGTGTCCGAACCGTTATTTTTCGAGGTTTATTTTTACTAATCTTTAGTGTTCCCCGTAAATAACGACCTGTTAGTGTATTGGCCTTTAGGATTTCAGAGGGGGTGCCATCAAAAACAATACTTCCACCATGAATTCCAGGCCCTGGACCCATATCTAAAATTCGATCTGCTGACATCATGACTTGAGGATCATGATCTACAACAACAAGTGTATTTCCAGCTCCTTTCAGGCGTTGCATCACCGTATTGATTTTGTTCATATCTTGAGGATGCAAACCAATAGAAGGTTCATCTAATACAAAAAGCGTATTAGTTAAGGAGGTACCAAGTGCAGTTGTTAAGTTAATTCGCTGTACTTCACCACCGGAAAGAGTACGGCTTTGTCGATCTAAAGTAAGATATCCGAGTCCAACTTCGTCAAGAAAATTTAATCGAGAACAAATTTCTTTGATAATAAGTTCAGAATTCTTCTCATACGGCTCAAGGTAATTAAAAAACGCTTTAACTTTGTTAATAGGCAACTTTACTAAATCGTATATATTGAGCCCTGGTAATGTCATTAAAACGTCATCGCTAAAAGAAGCGGAGGTTGGACGCGTTTTCTGATACTCCTTTCCGAGGACTTTCGATGCCATTTCGGAGGTACCAATTCTCCATAAGAGGGCTTCGGGTTTTAATCGAGAACCATGACAACTAGGACATTCGTTATAACTGCGATAACGGGAAAGTAAGACTCTCACATGCATTTTATAAGTCTTAGTCTCCAACCAATTAAAGAAATGTCGTACACCGTACCAACGTTTTTGATTCCAATTGGTCCATTTTGGATCGCCTTCTAAAACCCATTGCTGATGCTCTATAGGTAATTCCTTAAAAGGTGTATTTATTGATACCCCGTCCTTTTTAGCGTAATCAAGTAGATCCTTTTGACACTCTGCATAAGCATCTGTAGTCCAGGGTTTAACAGCGCCATTCTCAAGGGTCTTATCTTTATCCGGAATAACTAAGTCATAGTCGATATCGATGATTCTTCCGAATCCTCTACAAGTTTCACAAGCGCCTAAAGGCGAATTGAATGTGAAGGTTGATTCATGAGGAATAGAATATGCTATTTCACAATCAGGGCAAGAAAATTTCTCTGAAAATTTCCATAAGAATTTGATAGCTCCCTCTTTATCTTCAATACGAATAAAGAATTTTCCTTTTCCTTTAAGAAGAGCAAGTTCAAATGATTCCGTAGCACGAGACTTATCAACGTTGATTTTGAAACGATCTGAAATAACTTCTAAAGTAGTTTTTCCGTTTTTAACAACATCGAGTTTATTAACACGAGTAAATCCTTCGGCATTAAGTGTTTTAATAGCCTCTTCGATTGGGAACTCTAGAGGAATACTAACGTGGAAAACGACATAAGCCCGTAAAGATTCATCTAACTTTTTAATTCTTTTTTGGAATTTTTGCCAAATAATTGTCGGTGTATCTGGTTCTACTTTTTGTCCACATTTTTCACAATAAAGCTTGGCTGATTGAGCAAAAAGTAGTTTTAAATGATCATTAATCTCGGTCATCGTACCGACAGTCGATCGAGAAGTTTTTACTGGATTAACTTGATCGACAGCAATTGCTGGAGGCACGCCTTCTATTCTGTCAATCTTTGGGCGGTCCATACGATCAAGAAACTGCCGAATGTAGGGGCTAAACGTTTCAATGTAACGTCGCTGTCCTTCAGCATAAAGCGTATCAAAAACAAGAGAGGACTTACCAGAGCCAGAAACTCCTGTAACAACGGTAAGTTTTCCGTATTCGAAATCAACATCGAGATTACGTAAATTATTTTGTTTGATTCCTCTGAGGCGAATACCCGGTGTCGGCTTGTTATCTTGCATATGAACTAAAAGGAAAAATAAGGACTAGGCTACATCAAAATGCAGTACTTTAGTAGGCTACTTGTTTTTAATAACAAAAAACCGATCACTTATTGGAAATAAGTGATCGGCAATCTATTAGAGATTAAAAGGAATTAGTGGTTTTTTACTTCACCACGTCTCATCGCAGCGTTGTCCTTAACCTGTCGAACTAAAGAGTCGAACGCAGCGCGAACAGCAGCGTGAGCATCCTCATTTTTGGTGTTCATCACAAATTCTTTACCTGGAGCAGTAAGATTTACACGTACACTGCACTCACGGCCCTGATTCTGATGACGACCTTCGGATTCGATAGCAACACGACAACCAATTAACTCAGAATCAAATTTTTGCAAACCTTCAACTTCTTTTGTTATTAATTGTTCAAGAGCTTCAGAACGATCAATACCATGAAAACTAATTTGGAGGGGAAGCTTCATATTCATCCTCACTTTCTTTTTAAAAACTTCACAATGATATTGTTTCATAATTCGAACGATTTTGTTAGTAGAAATTCATACTTTCTATAAAAATTCGTATTGAGAAAAGTCGCTATTACTTTTTTACTGTGTCGTAGCGTTTTGTTTAAAAAGATAAATCTTCAAAACAATAGGTAAAAAATTATTAAATTTTTTTACAGTTGTATTTTAGGTACTGTCAACCAAAATCGTTAAAAAGAGGGGGCAAGAATGAAAACGAAACAATTTATGCTCCAAATTAGTACGAGAATCATCTGTGAAGATTAAGGAAAAGCCAATGTAGCTAGATAATTTGGTTAGAATCCTGTAATCGTCCAGAGAACATTTCAAAATTTTGTTATGACTCAAGAATTAAAAAATAATATTCACCGTACCGAAACTTTATCTCAACTAAAGAAAGAAACGATTTGGGATGTGGTTGTAATGGGCTCTAGTACAGTAGGACTAGGTATCGCTCTTGACGCTGCGTCTCGCGGTTTTTCGACTTTACTGCTTGATGACGAAAATTTTAATTCAAGTGTTTGCAACGGTAGTTCACGTTTATTAATGCCTAATTTGTCTTTACTTGCGACTCCAAAAGGCTGGAAGGCTTTAGCTAAAGAACTTCATGAATGTCGTCTGTTACTAGACAATGCACCTCAAGTAGTGACTTCGACTCCGGTGATTATGCCTTTTTATAAAAATTACCAAAGAGAAGTTTGGTTTGTTCTTTTAACATTGGTTAGCAAATTTAGTCGTTCCTTCTTTGGTCATGTGAGTTGGTTAAGTCAGACTGAAGTTATTCGAAGATTGCCTGGAATTGAACCTTCAAAATTAGTAGGAGGAATTCTTCTTAACGGAGCAGTTGTTAACGTAGTGGGTTTAAGAAAATCGCTTCTAAAAACGGCCCAGCAATATGGTGCTTCTTTTTTAGATTCTGTTTCCTTGAATTCTTTCAAGAAAAACGATAAAGGTGAGGTTTCTGAGTTAATCGTTGATGATGTATTAAGTGGGGAAAAACATTCAATACATGCTCGACTATTTTTTAATGCGACTAATGTGAGAATCGATGAGGTGAGACATCTAATTGCTCCCGAAGTGGAAAACATATTGAAGTGTTTACAAACAACTCAGATAACAGTAGACGCTAAGTGCTTTGATGGCTCAACTCCAGCTCTTTTTGTTGAATCTTTGAAGTCTTCACCTTTGGAATGCATTCCATGGAATGGAATGGTTCAATTTGGACCACAGACCGATCCATGCGTATCAAAATCAGATGATTCGGAAGAAAATACCCCGATTGATTTACTTCTTGAAAAAGCTAAGCGTGTAATGCTTTTTGCTCCTACGAAGAAAAATATTAAAAAAGTAAGTTGCACAGAAAAGGGATTTTTCTGTCGAGGCAATAATCGAGTAAAAGCATCTGGAATTCACACAGAATTTAAAAATGTGATTTCTGTAGCCGATCATGATTTTGCTAATTATCGTAAATTAGCAGAACAGGCGCTGTCAGAGGCTGTTGAATGCGGTTTACTGTATAAACGACCTTGTTCTACATCTTTTATGTCTTTGTCTCGATTAGAAAATCTAGAAAAAGAATAAAGGGGTTTACTAGTAGATAAATCTACGGAATGAAGTGACTTATTTGAAAAATAAGTGTATAATGCACGATCTCTCTGTTGGGGCGTTGCTTTCGTCAATGCTCGTTCCGTAGTATTTATTTGATGTTGATCCTAGCTTGTGTATGAAGTTTGGATCGTAGGTTATTTATGGGCGCAAATAATGCGCCACATTTATAGGTGAAATGTAATGAAAACCTTCTCGGCTAAGCCGCTTGAAGTAAAGCGTGAATGGTACGTAGTCGACGCAACAGATATGGTTGTTGGTCGTCTCGCCGCCGAAATCGCTCTCAGACTCCGTGGTAAGAACAAGCCTGAATATACACCACACGTTGATACGGGCGATTACATTGTCGTTGTCAATGCTGAAAAGCTCGTTATGACAGCTAATAAGCCTGAAGATAAGCGTTATTATCGTCATTCTGGCTATCCTGGTGGTGTTTATGAAACAACGTTCCGTAAGATGCAAGAAAAGCATCCAGGACGTGCTCTTGAAATCGCAGTTAAGGGAATGCTTCCAAAAGGACCTCTTGGCTATGCAATGATCAAGAAGCTCTTCGTATATGCCGGTAATGAACATCCGCATGCCGCCCAGCAACCTAAACAGCTCGAGATTTAATAATGATTGGTATCTATAATTACGGTACAGGCCGTCGTAAGAGTTCTGTTGCACGTGTTTTTATTAAGCGCGGTACAGGTAAGATTACTGTCAACGGTCGTTCTTTAGAAGAGTACATCCACCGTGAAACAGGTCGTATGGTTGTTCGTCAGCCATTAGAACTCACTCAGAATGCTGAAACATTCGACATCATGGTAAACGTTCAGGGTGGTGGTGAATCCGGTCAGGCTGGTGCAATCCGTCATGGTATCACTCGTGCTTTGATCGATTACGATGCAGGTTTGAAGCCTGTGTTGTCCGCTGCTGGATTGGTTACTCGTGACGCTCGCGAAGTAGAACGTAAGAAGGTCGGTCTTCGTAAGGCTCGTCGTCGTAAACAGTTCTCTAAGCGTTAATTTTCTATTAAGAGAATGCCCGAGATCGGAAGATCTCGGTATGATAAAAAGGTCGCTAAATGCGACCTTTTTATGTTTCTGAATAAGAAAAAATACTTCTATATATGTAGAAAAATTTGGATTAGTGAAATGACGAATAAATTTAAAGTCGGTATCGTTGGTGGAACTGGTTATACGGGGATTGAATTACTACGTCTTTTGAGTCAACATCCTTGTGTTGAAATTGTAACAATTACAAGTCGTAAGGATGAAGGAACTCCTGTCGAACAAATGTATCCATCTTTACGAGGACGAGTAAATCTAAATTTTTCATCTCCAGACACACCGCTTTTAAAAGAGTGCGATTTTGTTTTCTTTGCAACTCCTCATGGTGTGGCAATGTCTATGGCTAGAGAGTTGCTTAAACATGATGTGAAAGTTATCGACTTAGCCGCAGATTTTCGAATCAAAGATAAAGACATTTTCAAACAATGGTACAAAATGGATCATGTTTGTCCCGATTTACTCGAAGAAGCCGTCTATGGACAACCTGAATCTAAAAGAGAGCAGATGAAAAATGCTCGTATTCTGGGTATGGCAGGTTGTTATCCAACTAGTATCCAACTCGGGTTAATGCCATTGTTAAATCTTCATAAGAATGAAGGACAAATTGTTGATTTTTCAACTCCTATTATTGCGGATTGTAAGTCAGGTATTAGTGGCGCGGGTCGTAAGGCGGATGTATCTTTAATTTGTGCTGAAACGTATGACAACTTTAAAGCCTATGCTGTTAAAGGTCATCGCCATGAACCAGAAATTGTTCAGCAACTTTCTGAAATGGCTGGAGAGACCGTACCATTTATCTTTCAACCTCATTTATTACCCACCATTAGAGGGATCTTTTCTACCATTTACGTTCGCTTGACAGATAAGGGATACGATACTGACCTTCAAGCGCTTTACGAAAAGAGTTATGCGAGTGAATATTTTGTAGACGTTATGCCCGCAGGAGCGATTCCAGAGACCCGTATGGTGAGAGGCTCCAATTATTTACGTATTGCTTTAAGTAAGCGCCAGGGTAATATTTTGGAGGTTTTAGTCGTTGAAGATAATTTGGTTAAAGGTGCCTCTGGGCAGGCCATTCAGGCAATGAATATTCTGGCCAATCTACCTGAAAATACTGGTTTAACCGGTATTGCTTTAGTTCCTTAATAAACTATTGACCCTGTAACAAATAGCTGAAATCTGTGATGGATTTCAGCTATTTGACTAATTGGAACTAGTTACCCTAGGAGCTGGCGATTTAAGGAATATGTTCCTGTAATGCTACTACTTGCAAGAATATGGCCTTGCATTGCAGTCTTTACGTCTTCACAATTAAAACGTCCTTCTAACGGCATTAATGCAAAGTCTACGGCGTAGACCGTAAAGACGTAGTGGTGAATACGTTCATCATTCCACGGAGGACAAGGGCCGTCGTAACCAAAATAATAGCCACTACTTTCTGGATCATCCTGAGAAGCGATTGTATAGTCGTTTAATCCTTGTCTCATACCATTTGCGCATGCAGGTCCTTTCTTACCATGATTAACAATCCCTTTGGAAAGGAATCCGGCATCGATGCAGGGCTCATCCGGTGCAATGTCTACGAGAATCCAGTGCGTAAAATTTGTTCGTGGTGCATCTACAGGAATCGAAACATCTTCTCGGTTAGCAAGAGAAAAATCAGCAGGTACGTCAAAATCTTCACAAAGTAAAACTAAAGACTTGGTACCACGAGGAGGATTTGACCATGAAATCTGAGGATTTCTGTTACCAGCAGGAACCGTTTTGTTTTTTCCGGTTAAATCTATTTTGGCAAAAGCAAATCCTTCCGGAATTCTTTGTCCGTCAACAAAAGAGTCACTCCATACTCGAAAGATACTTTCCATAATTACTCCTTTGATGATTTTGGTTGTTGTAACCAAAAAGTCACAGGCCCATCATTAACTAAAGAGACTTGCATATAAGTCCCAAAGACACCCGTTTCTATTTTGAGATGACTTTTTTTCAATTCATTTACAAAACTGTCGAATAGTTGTTGTCCTAGCGCAGGTGGGGCTACCGGAGAAAAACTAGGTCTGGTACCACTATTGGTATCTGCTCCTAGGGTGAACTGAGGAACGACGAGAATCTCACCATCAATATCTTTGACACTAAGATTCATTTTGTCATTTTGGTCTGAAAAGACGCGATAAGATAAAACTTTATCGGCTAATTTCTTAGCGTCAATTTCTGTGTCGTCCCGTTGAACACAGGTTAACAGGACTAAGCCTCGAGTAATCGAGCCACAAGGCGTCCCATCTGATGTACAAGACGCCTTAGCTACGCGTTGCAAAAGAACAATCATGTTTATTCCAAAACAAGATTAACGCGAATCCACTTCCGTTTACCTACCTGAAGTGTGTAGGTATCAGGTTTAACACAGAAGGTTCGATCAGTTATGCGATCACCGTTTAGATAGGCACCGCCCTGTTGAATTGTACGATTAGCTTCTGAAGTGGTAGGTACGAGTCCAGAGTTCTTAATGAACTTAGGGAAGGGTAAACCTTCTTCAGAACATGTCATGGTGATTTCAGGAATATTTTCTGGAATAGCTCCATGGCGGAAACGGTTGTTAAATTCTGCTTCAGCTTTGTCAGCGTCTTCTTTGCTATGGAAACGTTCAACAATTTCTTTGGCTAAGAGAACTTTAACGTCTCGAGGATTGCGACCATTGAGACAATCCGTTTTGAGTTGATCAATTTCTTCGTTACTCTTAAGCGATAAAAGATCGTACCAATTCCACATAAGCTCGTCAGAAATGGACATAACCTTACCAAACATATCGTCTGGTTTATCAGTGATACCGATATAGTTATGTTTAGATTTACTCATCTTATTGGTACCATCTAAACCAACCAGAAGAGGCATGGTGATAATACACTGAGGTTCTTGGCCGTACTGACGTTGTAATTCACGACCAACTAGAAGATTAAATCTTTGATCGGAACCACCGAGTTCAACATCGGATTCTAGAGCAACAGAATCATATCCTTGCATTAAGGGATAAAGTAATTCATGCATTGCAATAGGAGCATTTTCTGCATAGCGTTTAGAAAAGTCATCTCGTTCTAAAAGGCGAGCCAACGTATATCGAGAAGCTAATTTGATAAGTCCATCTGCTCCTAACTCATTTGTCCATTCTGAGTTGTAGCGAACTTCAGTTTTTTCACGATCTAACACAAGGGAAGCCTGGTCAAGATAGGTCTTTGCATTGGTTTCAATTTGTTCTCGTGTTAAAGGTGGACGGGTTGTGTTACGTCCTGAGGGATCGCCGATCGCACTGGTAAAATCGCCGATAAGGAAAATAACTTTATGTCCTAAATTCTGAAATTGGCGAAGTTTATTAAGAACAACGGTGTGGCCCAAGTGAATGTCCGGAGCGGTAGGATCTAACCCTAGTTTGACTCTCAAGGGTTTGCCAGTAGCAGCAGATCTGGCCAGTTTTTGTTCGAGGTCTTCTTCCATGAGAAGTGTATCAATACCTCGCTTAATCAACGCCATAGCCTTTTTGACTTCAGGTGTGACGGGGAATTTTTCTGGTTTTGCTGTTGCTGTTTCTGACATTTATGTTACATCCGTTAAAAAAGGAATCGTTATTACCAAGGGAAGACCCCCATGATATCTTTTATAATCTCGGGATATTCAATCCGAGAACTGATCTTTTAATTGCTCGATATTATATGAGTTCATCGGGGTTGATGAGCATTTTTTTCAAAGAGTATCGATCCAGTGAACAAAATATCGAATTTCGTCAAAACTTGCTTGCCATGTGTATTAGGCCTGGCCGTCTTTTCATCTATAGCGTTTTCTCAGTTAGCAGAAGCTAAGGCAGATACTATTGACTCTAAATCGAACCAACGAGTGATCTTAGAAAAAGCTGGCGATATCGAGTTGGGAGACTTGATCGAGCGTTGGGCTAGCGAAATGGATCATGTTTTTACTGAAACTAAGATCCTGCCAAAAGACAATAGCAATAAGCTATTTGATCGTTTAAGTATTAAAGACACAGCCTTTAGAAACTACGTTGCCAAAATTAGAAGAAAGGATAATCAGTTTGCTCGTTTAGTGATTGGTAGAACTGTTCAGGCTCGGCTAACTCCAGAAGGTAAGGTTCTTTCGGTGCGTATTCTAAGACCGGTAGATGTTTTATCTAAGAACGTTACGTTTTTCCAGGTTTCTCGTCCTACAGTCAAAGATAAGTTTACTTACGGTAATAAGACCGTTGCTTTTGACGTACATCCTGTAGCGGTTAGTGCCGTAATCGACTCTACATTGGATCAGGCTAGTAGGAATGCAAAGATTCCGATGAATGTTCTGAATCAGATTAAACAACAACTGACCAATTGCATCGATATTAGAAAAGATATTCAAAAGAATGACAGCTTCAGTGTTGTTTATGAACGTCGTCAGTTAGAAGGGGTTGATCTTGGTGCGGGACGCCTACTAGCTCTTGAATTTTATAATCAGGGAAAGCTAATTGATGCATATTGGTTCGAAGGAGACGGGGTTTCAGGTTATTTTGATAGCGAAGGACATAGTAATGAACAAGTGTTTATTCGTATGCCGACTGCCGCTCGCGTTACCTCTGCCTTTAACCGAATTCGTCGCCACCCGGTCACTGGTCGCTTGCGTCCACACTGGGGAGTTGATTTAGGAGCTCCTACCGGAACTCCAATCTACGCTGCGAGTGACGGCGTTATTTCTATCAAGCGATACCAAAGAAGAGGGTACGGTTATTATCTTTCCATAAACCACGGTAAGGGATACGAGTCTCTTTATGCTCATATGAGTAAGTATGCTCCGGGCATGAAAGTTGGAGCTAAGGTTAAACGAGGTCAGCTAATCGGATATGTTGGTCGTACAGGGCTAGTAACAGGTCCTCACTTGCATTATGAACTTAAGAGAAATGGAAAGCAGATTAATCCTATGACCGCAGATCTTCCTATGGTTGAAGGAATTTCTGATAGCTGTATGTCTCAATACCAATTGGCTATTACACCTATGAAACGTCAGTTAGCTCTTTTGGGTAAACTACACTTGGCACAGGGAACAGAGCCATTTAAAAAGAATTAAAAATCTTAAAAGGATCTCTTAGGTGGAAGATTCCGAGATTTATATTGGTTTGATGTCTGGTACCAGTGTTGATTCAGTAGACGCTGTCGCCTTAAATTTCACTAAAGATAAAACTTTGTGTTTAGGCAGTGCTTCTCTAGAGATTGAGACTGAACTGCGAGATGATATTGGAGCCTTGTGTTACCCAGGATTCAATGAGATTGAACGATCTCAAAGAGTTGCTAATCAAATAGCGATTCTTTATGCACAAACCGTTTCTGTTTTATTGAAAAAATTACAGCTATCGGCATCAGATATTCGAGCCCTAGGCGCACATGGTCAAACGGTACGGCACTGTCCCGATGCAGGAGCAACGACTCAACTGATTAATGGGGCGCTTCTTGCTGAACTTACTCAGATCGATACCATTACGGATTTTAGAAATCGAGATATCGCCGCAGGCGGTCAAGGTGCTCCGCTAGTTCCGTTATTCCATCGCCAATGGTTTCAGGCGGATAAGTCCCGAGCCGTTCTAAACATTGGTGGGATTAGTAATTTAACGATACTTCCTGCAAAAAGCTCATGCGTTGACATTTTAGGTTTCGATTGTGGTCCTGGTAATACCCTAATGGATAATTGGATTGAACTTCATCTTGGAAAACGCTTTGATCAAAATTCAGAATGGGCTTCTCAAGGAAAGGTATTGCCTTATTTATTACAAAAATTACTAGAGGAACCTTATTTTTCTAAAGCAATCCCAAAAAGTACAGGAAGAGAATTATTTAATCTGTCTTGGTTAAAAAAACAAATAAAAGGAACAGAAAAACCAGAAGATATACAGAGAACTCTATTAGAACTTACGGCTCAAGTGATTGCTGTATCTCTGAAACACTGGGCACCAGATGTTTGTGAACTGTTCATTTGTGGTGGTGGAGCAGAAAATCCACTTCTGGTAGAACGGATTGCTCGCTTAGTTCACCCTGTTTCTGTCAACAAAACAGACGCATTAGGACTTACTACAAAAGATATCGAGGGGGCTGCTTTCGCTTGGCTAGCTAAATGCTATGTTCACCGTATATTTGGCAACGCACCTTCGGTGACCGGTGCTTCAGGTGGAAGAGTCCTCGGATGTTTGTATCCAGCATAAAAAAGTCCGGAAAATCCGGACTTTAGTAACTCTTTAAATTACACCGAGAAACTGGAACCACAGCTACAAGTTGTTGTTGCATTGGGGTTCTTAATTACAAATTGAGCCCCTTCGAGGTCTTCCTTGTAATCAATTTCGGCTCCAACCAGGTACTGATAGCTCATAGAATCAATCAACAGAGTGACACCATTTTTTTCCATAACAGCGTCATCTTCGTTGACAGTTTCGTCAAAAGTGAAACCATACTGGAAGCCAGAGCAACCACCACCTTGAACAAAAACACGTAACTTCAGACTTGGATTACCTTCTTCGTCGATTAATTCTTTGACTTTCTGGCTCGCAGCGTCGGTGAAGATAATCGGATCTGGTAATTGAATATCGTCGATTTTATCTGTCATTTTGTATTCCTAAAGTTGATTTTCCCGAAAATTATATCGAGATCGTACTCATATATATGAGGGAATAAATATGTTGGATGCTTATTTTAATTAAATGGAGATAGAAAAATGAGTAAGTTTGTATATCTTAAAGTTAAAATCGGAGTGAATTTATTCAAGATTTCTCAAAAGTGTTGAAAAAAAACGAACATAGTGTAATCAAT
>JAFTYR010000068.1 GCA_017461315.1 Burkholderiaceae bacterium
GTCGCGCTTTAAAGGTGTTGGAAACTGCTGGTTTGATTAAGTTGGATCCAAAGGTTGGTATACAAGCAACGCCACTTGATGTTTTAGAAAATTCGAAACAATTGAAGTTTTACGAAATCGAAGCTGCAGTTCTTCCTCGCTCCTTAGATGATTTCGATCTTTCTGTTATTAATTCAAATTTCGCTCTAGGAGCTGGTTTAAATCCAGCTAAAGATGCCCTAGCACTAGAAAGTAAGGACTCTCCTTATGCCAACGTAGTGGCCGTAAGAGACGTGGATTTTAATCGTTCATCCATTAAGGAATTAATGAAGGAATTACACAGCGACAAGGTTAGAAAATTTATCTCTGACAAGTATCAAGGAGCTGTTGTTCCTGCTTTCTAAAATTAGATAAGATTGCTAAGGAAGCCATCTGGCTCCTTAGCGATTGTTAACTAAATGTGTGACTAGAAGAGGTGTCTTGTCGGTAAGTTTGAGGGATTTGACTTGTGCTAGTTACTTCAAATGCATTGAAACATACCTTCTGAGCTTGTCTACGTTCCTCTTCTTCGATAAGGTCTTCCGTGTTAATCTCAAATCTCTTTATTTGATCAATATCCTGAATCAAAAGAGTATTTGAGCTCAAAAAACTGATTTTTGCCCAAAATGCATGGCCTTGATGATCTAAGAGACGTGCATTGCAAGAACCAAAATTCTGAAGCTGAGCAATTTTCATTAAATAACTGAGTTTTTCAGCAAAAATATTCTCAAATGCATCATTACTGATATCGCCAAATATCTTTTGAGCGCTAGAGTTGCAGTTTTCAATTGTTCCGTTGCAAATTTGAATCAAGCATTCCGTTTTTTTTGTCATTTGGAGCAAACAAAGTAAAGATTGAATTGGATAGAACTATTCTTGTTTGTTATGTTGCTTTAAGGATTCTCACTAGACAAGGGATGGGAAGTTCTTGTGACCCCGTTTTAGGTAAAAATACAATAAATCCCTTAGGGGTTTGTTCTTAATTTATTCTATGAATTAGGGATGTAGTAACGGGGGAGGAGTTATTTTTTTGTTTACAAGTTTTCTTCTTTTTTTCGGTTGTTTGTATTTGTCTTTTTTTCTGGATATTTTTTATGAATAAGAAATAGGTGAAAATACCTATTTCTTTGGTTCAAATAAGTTAAGTAACCTCAAAAAATTAAATATTAAATTTAATTAATTTATTGAATATAAACTAATAAGTTATATATTGAAGTAAATATTTTTATCTTTTTTTATTTGTTTGTTTTATAAAAAAATCATGAATTTGAGTAAGTGTTAACACCTAAATATGTCGGTTTTCTGCACAGAAATATTGAGATTTTTGCTGTCTTAGTCTAAATTTCGGCCTAGCGGTTGAATTCTGCATTTTTTGTCATGGTTAGCCCTTAATTTGGGTTTTAGCCATGTTTGTTGTTTTCTTCCGAAATACTTGTTTACCCCATGAAGCCGGAGCGCATACCCATCGCTTCGGTTAACTTGGATCAAGGAGATCTTCTAATGAAAGTTATTTACACGGATGTGCTCGTGATTGGCGCTGGCCTTGCTGGTCTGCGTATGGCCGTCGGTGCAAAGCGCCGCGGACATGACTCCATCATCCTGTCACTCGTCCCTCCAAAGCGTTCTCACTCTAAGGCCGCTCAAGGCGGTATGCAGGCTTCGCTTGCTAACGTGATTAAGGGTGTTGGTGATAACGAGGACGTTCACTTTGGCGATACCGTTCGCGGTTCTGACTGGGGTGCTGACCAGGAAGTTGTTCGTATGTTTGTGAACACAGCTCCTAAGGCTGTTCGTGAACTCGCTGCTTGGGGCGTGCCCTGGAGCCGTATCACCCCAGGTGATCGTCAGGTTATTATCAACGGCGAAAAAGTAACCATTACTGAACGCCAGGAAGCTGCTGGTCTCATCGGTCAGCGTGACTTCGGTGGTACTAAGAAGTGGAGAACTTGTTTCGTTTCTGACGGTACTGGTCATGCTATGTTGAATGCCGTTTCTGACCGAGTTATCGCAGAAGGTATTCCTGTTCATGAACGTGTTGAAGCAATTGCTTTGATTCATGACGGTTCTCGTTGTTACGGTGCTGTTGTTCGTGATTTGATCACAGGCGAACTCATCGGCTATGTTGCTAAGGCTACAGCTATCGCAACTGGTGGTGCTGGTAAGCTCTTCCGCGTTTCTACAAACGCTCAAATCTGCGAAGGTACTGGTCACGCTATCGCTTTGGAAACTGGTGTTGCTATGTGTGGCAACATGGAAGCTGTTCAGTTCCACCCAACAGGTATTTTCCCTGCTGGTATTCTCGTTACTGAAGGTTGCCGTGGTGACGGTGGTTTGTTGCGTGACGTTGATGGTCACCGCTTCATGCCAGATGTTGAACCGGAAAAGAAAGAATTGGCATCTCGTGACGTTGTTTCTCGTCGTATGGAAGAACGTATTGCCCAAGGTAAGGGTGTTAAGAGCCGTTTCGGTGAACACCTTTGGTTGGATATTACGTTGCTTGGTGAACATCACATCAAGCACAACTTGCGTGAAGTTTATGAAATCTGTCACTACTTCCTTGGTGTAGACCCAACTAAAGAGTGGATTCCAGTTCGTCCAGCTCAGCACTACACAATGGGTGGCGTACGTACGAAACCTTCTGGTGAAAGTGAAACTCTCAAGGGCTTGTTCGCCGCTGGTGAAGCAGCTTGTTGGGATATGCACGGCTTTAACCGTTTAGGTGGTAACTCTGTTGCTGAAACAGTGGTTGCAGGTATGATCGTTGGTGAAGGCATCGCTGACTTCTGCGATAAGGCTGAAAACACTATCGATATCCCAACTAAGGTTGTTTACGACTTCATCCGTCGTGAACAGGCTAAGCTCGATGCATTTGCTAAGAACGGTGGTACAGAAAATATTGCTGACATCCGTACTCGCATGCAGGAAATCATGACCACTAAGGTTGGTATTTTCCGTACAGGCGATAAGTTGAGCGAAGCTGTTAACGAACTTGAAGATCTTTACAAGAAGAGCTTCAACGTTGCTGTTAAGAACCAGGCTGGTGCTAATCCAGAACTCGTTGCAGCCTATCGTTTACAGAAGATGTTGAGAGTTGCTATGTCTATGGCTCTCGGCGCTTCCTTACGTACAGAATCTCGTGGCGCACACTTCCGTGTTGACTACCCGGTTCGTAACGATGCTGAATGGTGTAAGCGTACTCTTTCTACATGGAAGAACGAAAACGATACATTGCCAACCATCTCTTACCAAGACTTGGATATTTCCAAGATGGAATTGCCTCCAGGCTGGCGTGGTTACGGTGCTAAGAACTACATCGATAATCCTGCAACTCCAGTCCGTCAGAAGCAGGTTGATGAAATTCGTGCCAAGATGGAAGCCGAAGGTGCCGATCGTTTTGCTATCCAGAACGCATTGATGCCTTACAGCCAGTTGTTGCCAGAAAATCTGCGTGGCAAGAATGAACGTATCGATGAACCACTTCCTTAAGCATCAGGAGTTGAATTCAAATGAGTGAAACACAAAATAAAGGTCGTTTGCTACAGGTCAGCATTTTGCGCTACAACCCAGCTGATCCAGATAGCGTTCCGCACATGCAGACCTATCAAGTAAGCGAAACAGCTTCTATGACGCTTTACATCCTGTTGAACGAACTTCGTGATACACAGGATCCAACATTGCAATTTGACTTCGTTTGCCGTGCTGGTATTTGCGGTTCTTGCGCTATGTTGGTTAATGGTAAGCCTTCTTTGGCTTGCCGTACTTTGACTCGTGACTTGCCTGACCATTTCACATTGGCTCCATTGCCTGGCTTTGAGCTCATTGGTGACCTTTCTGTGAATACAGGTAAGTGGATGCGTGGCATGAGCGAACGCATCGAAACATGGTGTCACCTTAAAGAAGAAGAAATCAATCTTTCTAAGGCTGAAGCTCCTATGGATCCTCAGCTTGCTGAAGATATTTATCTTCTCGACCGTTGCGTTGAATGCGGTTGCTGTGTAGCTTCTTGTGGTAACTTCCGTATGCGTCCAGATTTCGTTGGTGCTATTGCTATCAACAAGATCGCTCGCTTCCGTTTGGACCCACGTGATACACGTACTGACGCTGACTACTACGAAGTTATGGGTACAGAAAGCGGTGTATTCGGCTGTATGACCCTCTTGGCATGTCATGACTTCTGTCCAAAAGACTTGCCATTGAAGACTCAGATTGCCTTCATCCGTCGTAAGATGGCTGAACAGGGTATTTCTGGCAAGACTCAGCGTACTCAAAAGCGTGTTATTCCGCTTCGCGAACTCAAATTAGACTAATGAGTTGATTACTCTTTAGCTGTTTGATTAAGGCCCTCTATGTTTTACGTAGAGGGCTTTTCTCGTTGTCCTGTTTAGTTCATCATCTACTACAATACATTCATCACAACAATACTGAACTTTGCAACAACCTAGCTTATAGATTTCGGTAGCATTACCTTAGCCGAGCGAATCAACTCTCGGTCTTTCCTAGATAACTCCTGCTAATAGCGCTTCTTTATTCCATCAATCTGACATAACTGAGTGGATTCAAATTGACCTGAATACTTCGGCGTACTGTCGCAAAGTAGCTTTATCATTGGATAAACATTTCTTGTGCATTAAAAGCAAAGTTAATGCATATGGAGTACAAAGGCTTTACCTTTTAAAGTAACTTCCTCACATTGGAAGCGTCACCCACTACAGCGATCTTTGAGATTGCAAAAAAACTTCTCAACTACATCCCGCTGTCGATAAATCTGCATTGCTAAACAGAATCCTGTATTTGATTAAATAAAAGAACCGTAAAACTAGCCGTATCACAAAATTGAACTCACTCTAAATCATCTACTTTCCAGAGCTTGAGTGAATACTTAAAGATTCGACTGTGACGATTTCTTGTTACTCAAGCATTAGATTTAGACCTGTATTTGTAGAGAAGAAATCGTATCTAATTTGTTTGTACTTTTTCATTTATCACCATAAGATACGTTAACCCTTTTGGAGGCAATTTCGTGTCGTTATGGGGGTACTCTATCGTGTCGATCTCCACTGTTTATCGGTTATTTTTTAGATGTTCTATCTATTTTTAACAGTTAAAACATATTCCAGATTTAATTTGATTAGGGATTTCCCTTCGGTAAAAGAGATTAAAAGCACTTTATGAATAAAATTGCCCATATGAATTTATCTATTCAAATGTTGATTAAGTGTTTTCACAATACGATATATTGATTTTTATCAATTGATAATTATTTGATTTAAAAGAATTAATTATCATATTTATTTTTACTTAAAATCATAGGGTAAATACTATGCATATACTTTTATTTTCATATAATAAAAATAAAACTGCAATGCCATGAATATTAAAGATAATTTATTTTTTAATTTACCGCATTGTGAAAGTTAACGTTTATTTTGTTGTGTTGCAAAAAAAATATTTCTTTTTTTTACAAAAAGGATTAAAGTTGGCGCCATCAAAAAAGTGGGGCAGTGAAACGACCACTGTGGCTACTGCCTTCTTTGTATTGATTGTCAAACAAATGCTTAATTTTTATCTGTAGAGCGTTTGTATGGCAGGGATAAACAGCTACGCAAGTAGCTGGATATTAATTCGTTTATGAGGAGCAATTTACATGTCTCGTATTGAACATGACTTTATCGGTGATCTTGAAGTTCCAGAAACTGCGCTTTATGGCGTTCAGTCTTTGCGTGGTAAGGAAAATTTCTGCATCACTGAAATGGGCATGAATCAGGAACCATTCTTCATCATTGGCTTTGCCTACGTGAAGAAGGCCGCTGCTATGGCCAACAAAGATCTTGGCGTTATTGACGCTAAAGTTGCTGACGCTATGATCTGGGCTTGTGATCAGATTATCAATAATGTTGACAAGTATCGTGATCAGTTCATTACAGACTGGTTGCAGGGTGGTGCTGGTACCAGTACTAACATGAATGCAAACGAAGTTATCTCCAACCTCGCTATCGAACACTTGGGTGGTAAGTTGGGTGACTATAGCATCGTTAACCCAAATAACGACGCTAACTTCGGTCAGTCTACTAATGACGCTTATCCTACAGCTATGCATATTTCCTTCATCCTTCGTTCAAATCTTTTGATCAAGGCTGCAGAACAATTGCGTGATTCCCTTTACGCAAAGGCTAAAGAATTCGATCAGACATTGAAGATGGGTCGTACTCACCTTCAGGATGCTGTTCCTATGACTCTTGGCCAGGAATTCCATGGCTGGGGCTTCACCATTAACGACGAAATCGAAAATCTTCGTGCTGCTCAAGAACACTTGAAGGTTGTTAACCTTGGTGCTACAGCTATTGGTACAACTGTTACAGCTGCTCCTGGCTACCCAGAATTGGCTGTTAAGTATCTTGCTCAGCTTACAGGTATCGATTTCAAGAACAGTGCTGACCTTATCGCTGCAACTAGCGACTGTGGTTCTTACCAGACTCTTTCCAGCGCCATCAAGGGCTTAGCTGTTAAGATGACTAAGGTTTGTAACGACATTCGTCTTCTTGCTTCTGGTCCTCGTTGTGGCTTGAAGGAAATTAATCTTCCTCAGTTACAACCTGGTTCTTCCATCATGCCAGGTAAGGTAAACCCTGTTGCTGCTGAAGTTGCTAACCAAGCTAGCTTCCTCGCAATTGGTCTTGACACAACTGTAATGCTTGCTGCTTCTGCTGGTCAGCTCGAGCTCAACGTTATGGAACCTGTTATTACTTTCGCTCTGTACATCCAGATGAAGGTTATGACCAACGCTTGCGACACACTCCGCACTAAGTTGGTTGACGGCGTTACCGCTAACGAAGAACGTTGCCGTGACTATGTAATGAACTCTATCGGTATCGTTACATTGTTGAAGCCACACTTCGGTTACCAGGTTTGTGCTGCTGTAGCTAAGGAAGGTTACAACACAGGTAAGTCTTTACATCAGATCGTTGTTGATGAAAAGAAGATGATGACTCAGGAAGAGTGGGATGCAACATTCAACACTGCTAACCTGATTAATCCAAAATTTGTTAAGTAATTATTTTTAATAACTTAAACCACAATCCCGTCTGAGATTTACTCTATTTTCAGACGGGACTTAGAAGTGAAGGTAAATTAACTTTTACATTCGCTTTTATTTAAAAATTATAAGAAGGTTAATCCTTCTCTTGGAACTATCATGGATATTATGCTTATTCTCCAGATTATCGTCTTATTGGGCGCTATCTATTTGGGCGTTCGTTTAGGTGGTATCGGTATCGGTTACGCTGGTGGTGCTGGCGTACTCGTCTTAGGTTTGGGTCTTGGTATGAAACCAGGTAACATTCCTTGGGACGTTATCTTAATTATTGCTTCCGTTATTTCAGCAATTTCTGCTATGCAACTTGCTGGTGGTCTTGACTATTTAGTTCAGATCGCAGAACGTGTTCTCCGTAGCAATCCTAAATATATTAACTATTTAGCTCCGATTGTTACTTATGTATTAACTATTTTTGCTGGTACAGGCCACACAGCTTTCTCTATGATCCCTGTGATCGTTGAAGTGGCTAAGGGTGAAAATGTTCGTCCATGCGTACCATTGTCAATCGCTGTAGTTTCTAGTCAGATCGCTATTACAGCGTCTCCTGTTTCTGCTGCTGTTATCTATATGTCTGGTGTGCTTGAACCTTTAGGTTGGAGCTATCCTAGCCTCTTAGGTATTTGGTTGTTGACAACATTCGCTGGCTGTATGTTGACTGCCTTCATCATGACATTGATTTCCAATATGGACCTCTCCAAGGATCCTGTTTATCAAGAACGTTTGAAGCTTGGTTTAGTACAGGCTAAGACTACTACTCATGAAACTAAGTTGAAGCCATATGCAAAGCGCTCTGTAGCAATCTTCTTACTTGGCGTTGTTGCTGTTGTTCTTTATGCTTCCGCTATTTCTCCAGCTGTTGGTTTGATCAAGCCTGTTGTTGTTAGCCGTGACGCTGCTATCATGAGCTTAATGCTCTTGGTTGGTACCTTAATCACATGGCTATGCCACATCCAATTGGGCGAAATCGCTAATTCTAGCGTATTCAAGAGCGGTATGGTTGCATGTATCTGTGTTCTCGGTGTTGCATGGCTTGGCGATACATTCGTTGCTGGTCACTCCGGTGAAATCAAGCAGTTAGCTTCCTCTACAGTTGCTCAGTATCCTGCTTTGTTGGCTGTTGTATTCTTCTTAGCTGCTATGTTGTTGTACTCTCAGGCTGCAACTGCTAAGGCTATTACTCCAACCATCATCGCTGCCTTAGGCATCACTGCAGCAAACCCAGGCGATTCTTACATGCTTGTTGCTACTTTCGCTGCTGTTTCCGCATTGTTCGTTCTCCCAACATACCCAACTCTCCTTGGTGCTGTTCAGATGGACGACACAGGTTCTACACGCATCGGTAAGTACATCTTCAACCATGCATTCTTCCTCCCTGGTTTATTAGCAATCGTTTTCGCAGTTTGCTTCGGCTTCGTTGCAACAACAGTCTTTTAATCGGCTGTAACGATTATCAGTAAATTAGATGAATAAGTACCAACACTTTGTTGGTATTTCCCCGATCAGCCAGGAGTAGGCCGGTCGGGGTTTCTTTTTGATAAAAAGAAATATAGATATAAAGGGCATCCAGTTTGTATTGGATGCCCTTTATATCTATAAATGCAGTTTTTGATTACGCCTCTTTAGGACCACCGGCTAACAACGCTTCTCGTAATGGTTCGTCAAGTGTTTGTAAGCCAGTCCAAATTGAGACAACAGCATCATTAAGAGCCTTACCACGGATTGGAGTTCCTAATACTTCATCGTTATAGGTAATAAAAGTTCCTCGTTTCGGAATCCAGTCAAATTCGATGACATCGCCCGGTAGCATATTCGTTAGCTCGGCCATGACTTCTTCTAATTCAGCGAGTTCTTTTTTTATAAATTCTTTAGCTGTTTCATTGGTATTACATTGAATACCATAACGTAGTGACTCTACAAAGTCAGTCGCATTTAAATGATCAAGAATCACGAGTTCAACTCTACGTGGACCAATAAGGGCATTAATGGTATCTGCTCGCTTTGCCAGTCGTGGTAGATACAATGCAACGGCATAGACCGCTTTCCCTGCAACGGTACGTACGCCAGCACCGTTTAATAGTAGTGGGGAGGCGCCAACCTTGATGTGACCAACAAAAGTATGGTCTGCAACAACGATGTCCTCAACTACGGGTGGATCTTCAGGTTTGAACCAGTTCTTTATTTCACTGTACCAGCCGTTTTTCTTATCATTTTGCATATCAATTATCTCTGAGATATCTTAGGATGGGACTTTAACACTTTAGCAAGCTCACAAACGATATCTGTCATATCCTCCGCATTAAGATTACAGGTTTCATGGATAAAAGAAACAAAAATTCCGGGAGCAACACCAATTTCTGTACGCGTAATAGGTGTACCCAAAGGGCGATGAGTTAGTAGGGCATTTTCTGTTTTGATTCGCATCTCTTTGATGCGAGAAAGGGTAAAACCTTCCGCTTGTAATGCCTTAATCGAGCGCAATTGTTCAAGATGGTCTATGGTGTAACGAGCAGCTCTTCCACTACCTTCAGGAACGGCTAAAACACCTTGTTGGATGTAGAAACGAATATTCCGTCGATTGATTCCGCTTATACTTTCAAGCTCTTCAATAGTTAAAAGCGTTTTATCCAAAATTTCCTCCGGAATCGATAAAAAGAATCGTGAAGATGGTACAAGATTGGTACAATTAGAGAACTATACAGGAGAAGAATCAACCTATGGAAGTTATTGTTGTTGGTGCTGGTGTAACTGGTATCGCTTGTGCGCATTCTTTACTGAAGCATGGTCATCGTGTCACATTTGTCGAGGAAGCTTCAAGTCCTAATCAAGGATGTAGTTTTGCAATGAATGGCTTCTTGGGTGCTCGTTCTGTACAGATGCTTTGTACTCCTTTTGCTGGAAAAGCAGGGTTAGCCTCCATTTTTGCTAAAACTCGTCGTGTTGGTTGGGACGTTACTTTAGGTCATATGCGCTTTTTGCGCCAATTAGCCAATGCTCGAGCTCATGATAAGTGGGTTCAAGATCGTGCTTCATTGGAGGAGTTGGCTCGGTATAGTGTTGGCTTGATTGAGTTTCTATCCCGTTTGGAAGATATTAATTTTGAGCAAACATATGGATTGGCTCGAGTTTTTACGAACGATCAAGCATGGGAACAAGCCCATAAAGACGAGACCTCATGGCGTGGGGGTGATTGGCGATCTGTTGATCAAAGCAAAGTACTAGATCCTGCCCTTGAGGAGGTTCCTAGTATGCTTGGATCGTTTTATATGCCACAAGAATTGTGTGGTAATGGATCCTACTTTTCTAAGCAAATTCAAAATCTGAATTTGGCAGATCCAAATCTAACCATGATGTATCACACTAAGGTTACTGGATTACTTAAAACAGATTCTAAGATTACAGGGGTACAAACAGATAAAGGTGATATCTCAGCGGATGCTGTGGTGTTAAGTAATAATCTAGGAGCCTTGCCTCTTATTGAAAACATCATCAATTTACCCACACAGGTTTTAACAGGTTGGACTGTAACAGCTCCGATTAGTATTGAAAATATTGCTCCTCGTCATACCATTGAATTCACGAATAAGGATGTTTTGGTATCTCGTTTTGGTAATCGTCTTCGTGTTAGCGGACGTTACTGGATCGGAGAGGTGACCCATGATTTATCAGAGAAGGTTCCAGCTGAACTTTACGATTCAGTTTGCGAATTATTACCTCATGGGGCAGTGTGGCGTGATAGCACACACTGGGAAGGAAAGACTTTGATTGTTCCCGATAGTTTGCCGGTGTGCGGAGCCTGTGATGTTGAAGGGCTTTATCTGAATCTCTGTCACGGGGTTAATGGTTGGACTTTATCTTTAGGTTGTGCAGAATTGATCGCTTCTGCGATTAGTCAAGAACGTTGTCCTATTGATGGAACGGCCTTCTTGCCAAGTCGATTTGCTAAAAAGTAATGCATTGAAAGTAATATAAATAAAACAAGCACTCGGGATTCGAGTGCATCTTTTTTGGAGAAATAACTTGTCTGAAACGTTGTTGGAGTTAAGTGCTTTTCGTGCACTCGAAGAAAAATGTTCACGAGTTTTAGGTTCGTCAACGCTGATGGAACGTGCGGGTAGGGTCGCCGCTCAATATATTTCAAAACTAGTAGAAGCTCCTGCTTCTATTACGGTTTTATGTGGACCAGGAAATAACGGTGGCGATGGTTTCGTCTGTGCCTTGCGTTTAAAAGAAATGAACTATAACGTAGTTTGCGTACAAGTTGCAGGCAAAGAGCCCAAATCAGATGAGGCAAAAGCTGCGAAGAATGCATGGCTTGAAGCCGGTGGTTTGGTTATGGAAGATCCATATGCAACTCCAAAAGCAACTCTTGTTGTGGATGCTATTTTTGGTATTGGTTTAAACCGCCCACTAAAAGATGATTTTCTCGACGCTGCGATGTGGTTTAATGAACGCCAGGCAATCCATGTAAGTCTTGATATTCCAAGCGGTTTGAATAGTGAAAATGGAACTTGGGTTGGCAAGAGAGCAGGATGTCGTGCCGATCACACGATTACATTTTTAGCCGGTAAATTAGGTTTATTTACAGCAGATGGTTTGGATGCCTGTGGTCATATCCACACAGATAATTTAGGCGTCTCAATTCCTTTATCTAATTTTAACTTAACGGAACCTATCGATTTTCGTCATGTTATTGAACCTCGTATTTTAAATACATCAAAACGAAATTTCGGTCGAGTTGGTGTTATCGGGGGTGGAAAGGGAACCGTCGGCGCTGCGTTGATCGCCGCCCGTGCCGCGCTCAGAACCGGTGCTGGTGCCGTCTACGTGGAATTAGTGGAATCGGATATGTCCGTTGATCCTGTTAGACCTGAATTAATGTTCCGAGACGAAATTGAACTCGACAAGATGGATGCCGTTGTTGTCGGTCCTGGTTTAGGTTTTTCTGCTCGTGCTAAAGAAAGACTGCAAGCGGCCATTGCAAATGAAAAGCCTCTTATCGTGGATGCAGATGCGATCACGATGATTGCTCAAGATGAAAACATGCTGAATCTGTTGTCAAAGCGTAAAGCTCATACAGTGATTACTCCTCATGTTGCTGAAGCTGCTCGCATCCTCAGACTCAAGCCAGAAGAAATTGAAGCGGATCGCATCATGCGTACTTTGGACTTAGCGCTTGTTACAGGTGCATTGACGGTTCTAAAGGGTGCTGGTTCCGTTATTGCCTTAAGAAGTTCTCGTTGTTGGATTAACCCAACAGGAACACCAGCTCTTGCAACGGCTGGTAGTGGCGATGCTTTAAGCGGAATTATTGCTTCGATGTATGCTCAGCATTTTGATCAGGTTGCAGCTCCGCTCGCAGCTGTTTATTTGCATGGCGCGGCCTCTGAAAATCATGATATTGGCTTATTAGCTGACGAAATTGCTGAAAAAGTGGCTGATGTGATTAATACCTGGAGAAAAGAAGCTCGTTTAGGTGGTGTTAATACCGCATTTAACCAGAGCCAACATGCTCGAGTAGCTACTCACGACATTTATTCGTTATAAGAATTAGATCTCAGATCTAAAATTTGACTTGAAAATCCTGGCGGTTCCTGAGTTCCGTCAGGATTTCTTCTCTATTTCCCAAAGAAACGATTTCAATCGCTTTCATCAAAGATTCTTCAGGGGCTTCACTGCGATATCGTTCCAGTATTAATTCCGCTTCTTGAGACCCCTTCGTACTAGCCATATGTGCATAAACAATGGCTTGAACCCAATCTCGTGGAACAAAACGGTTTTCATACCAAAGAATAGCTAGTTCTGTCATGGAATCCATATCCTCTAGTGATACGGCTCGCTCTAAGAGTGAAATAGCTTTAGGAACACCGACAGGATCGCTTTCAAGAATTTGTCTTGCAACGGCTAACATACCTAGCGGTACATCCGCTGCGCTGGCCATGTGAAGCCAACGAAGTGTTTTACTAATATCTGGATATTCCACTGAAGTACTTTTTTGGATTTGATGTAAAAGTGCTGAGGCGCATCCTTCGAGAGCGGCCTGTTCATAAAGAATTTCGGCTTGTTTTTCGTCTTTTTCTATTCCTAATCCTTGATCAAAAGCTTCAGCAAGGGCAAATAGTGCATCGGGATATTTTTCTTTAGCACTAATGCGAAGCCATGCAAAAGATTCTATGAGATTTTTTCGGCAACCAAAACCTTCTCTTAGTGCCATAGCAAGGTGGTATTTACCTGTGATACAGCCTTGAGTCGCAGAGCGTTTGAATAGAGAGAATGCTCGTTCAGGATCTTTTTCAACAATTTCTCCTGTTGCATAAAGCATTCCAAGCAAATCTAGGCTTTCGCCATGATTTCTTTGAGTCGCTGTTTCTAGATAGCGGACAGCAGAATCGGACTCACCTTCAGAAAGAAGGTGAGCAATCTTGAATCTTCCCTCTCGATCCACTTCTTGTTGTTGGGCAGAGGTTCCAATGAAGAATTCAGTGTTATTGGACTTTAGCCGCAAACGCGGCATTTTCTGAAAAATACTTTCCAAGATTATTGTGGAGGAATTTGAAGAATGCCAGCTAAAACCAATGCGATTATATAGGTAAGTGATAAAACCACCCACATCGTAAGTCCCATGACTCCAAACATAATCGGTTTGGCCCAAAGTTTATGATGGTAGGCAGTTCCATAGCGATCTTTTACGATGCGAATGTGTCTGATTCCCTGAGTTAAAGTCCAAAGGACATAAAAAACAATCCAAATGGAAAGGAAATAAAATTCAGACAAATTAGTTTGAGGTAAAAATGGTTCTGCAAATAAGTAACCGAAAAACAGGATAAGTCCAGCAGTACTCCAAAAACTGGTATGTTGAACCTCCTGCCATTCGTTCATGATTTGGTAATTTTTTTTCTGTAGCGCAGAACCAAAAACGGGGGAAAAGATAAAGGACCAAACTACAATCCATAAAGGATTCCACAGAGCGACCGTTGGACTACTTTTATACTTAGACATATCACAAATTAGTAAAATTCATATAAAGACCATTGTAAGGGATATCGGTTTTGCTAACATTGTAAGAAGTGATTTTTATCAATCACATATTAAGGGAGAAACTTTAATGTCAGGGTTGCGTTTTTTGACCATTCTGACCAGTTTGGCCATATTAAGTGGATGTGCGACAGAACAGGACTACTTTATAAAGGATTCTTTTCCTTATGAAGAGGTTTGTTTGGTTGACAATAAAAATGTTCCTGCCTCTTTCTTCTTTTATTTGAAAAAGGCATTGATCGATAAGGGACTTAATATTCGCACAGTTTCTTCTGTGGACATGAAGTCAAAGACTTGTTCTGCTTATGTTTTTTATGAAGCGGAGTACAAGAAAAAAGCCGCTCAGAATTACTTAGCCTCAGCTAAGATTCTCCTTTTCAGTCAGAAAGAAGGGTTATTAAGTGTTGAAATGAAAAAGAACCGGGATGCACCCGATTCTTTGTTGGATGAAATGATCGATCCGGAACCAACCGTTAGACGCTTAGTGAATCGACTTCTTCCGAGAAACTCGCCGTGGTAGTGAGTTAACTTATAACAGCAGTAGCTTCAATTTCTACTAATGCACCTTTAGGTAGGCCAGAAATCTGTACACAGCTTCGTGCAGGGTAGGGAGCTTTGAAGATTTCACTCATAATACGGTTTACTGTAGCAAAGTTGCTTAAATCAGTTAAATAAATAGTTTGGCGAACAATGTCATTAGGAGTGGCGCCAGCAGATTCAAGCACAGCAAATACATTACGGAAAGCTTGACGGCATTGAGCTTCAAATCCCATTAATAAATTTCCACCTCTAGGATCAATACCAATTTGACCAGAACAGTAAATTGTATTGCCAGCTTTAACGGCAACAGAGTAGGTACCTACCGCAGCGGGTGCATTTGGGCAAACGATCGTTTGTTTCATAACGATAGAACTCCTTTAATGAATTGATGAATCTAAGAACAAGAAATTCATCATTAAATTTATGAAATGATCCGTGGGTATATTTATAAAAACGTAACTTATCGGTATCATTCATCCATAAAACTAAATTTTAAGTTGGAATTCAAATGATTTGTAATCAGTACGAAACTTTCATGCGTCATGTATATACGCATGGAGTCCCTAAATCTGATCGTACGGGTACAGGAACACGTAGTGTTTTTGGTTACCAGATGAGATTTAATCTTCAAGAAGGCTTTCCACTTGTAACGACAAAGAAAGTGCATCTTCGGTCCATTATTCATGAATTGCTTTGGTTTTTAAGAGGTGACTCGAATATTCGTTACCTTCATGACAATAAAGTCACTATTTGGGATGAATGGGCTGACGAAAATGGAGAATTGGGTCCTGTTTACGGTGTTCAATGGAGAAGTTGGCCAACAGCGGACGGTAAAACGGTTGATCAGATCACAAACTTGATTCAAGAAATCAAAACCAATCCAGATTCTCGTCGTTTAGTTGTTTCGGCGTGGAATGTAGGTGAAGTTCCCAAGATGCATTTGCCACCATGCCACATGTTTTTCCAATTTTATGTGGCTCAAGGTAAGTTGTCTTGTCAACTCTATCAGAGAAGTTGCGATATTTTTCTCGGTGTTCCTTTTAATATTGCTAGTTATTCATTGTTGACTCATATGATTGCTCAACAATGTGATCTAGAAGTGGGCGAATTTATTTGGACTGGGGGTGATTGTCATATTTATGATAATCATGTTGAACAATGTGAACTACAGTTGTCGCGAGAACCTCGCCCTTATCCACAATTAGTGATTAAACGTCGTCCTGCATCTATTTTTGATTATCAGTTTGAAGATTTTGAGATCGTGAATTACGACCCATGGCCTACAATTAAGGCGCCTGTAGCGGTCTAAACTAAGAATAAATATATGAAACCTCACATTAGTATTATTGTTGCTCGTGCCTCAAATGGAGTAATCGGAAATCAAGGGCAAATTCCCTGGAGATTGCCTGAAGATCTGCAATTCTTCAAACAAAATACCATGGGCAAACCCATCATTATGGGACGTAAGACGTGGGAGTCGATTGGTCGACCACTACCAGGAAGACGTAACATTGTTTTGAGTCGAAATACAGATTTCAAACCTGAAGGGGCGGAAGTATTTGAATCGTTGGTTTCTGCGTTATCTCAATTTAGTAGTTCTGACGAAGTTATGATCATCGGAGGTGGAGCCCTTTACCAAGAAGCAATCCCTCTAGCGGATACTGCCTGGGTAACACAAATTGATGAAGAGTTTGAAGGAGATGCTTATTTCCCGGAATTAGACTCGACTGAATGGATGCGAGTTTGGGTTGAGGAACATGCACCTTCTGAACAACATTCTTTTAATTATCGATATCAAAGATTTGATCGAATTCGACATATCCGTATGGATCTTGACGGAAATGCCTAAAAATATTCGAAATATCGAGTAAGGGAGATAAAAATGTCGATGGAAGTAATGTCCATTACCGTAGATTCAGAATTGAAAAGACAATTTACGGAAAGCGTTCAGCGTTTTTATTCGGATAAAACTTTGGAAGAGGGTATTATCGATTTAATGCGCATTTATGTAGAGCGTACTAATGGGGTGCCACATCAAACAGAGCTTCGTAAAACAATTCGTGAGCATGTCTTGACAGGTGATCAAGGCGGTGGTCCTCGTAGTGTTGAAATTGAAAAAATGCTTCTTAATAAAACAGACGAAGAAATCGAAGCGAATCGTTTGTAAAAAATAAGCAATAAACCACAAAACACAACAGTCCGAAGTAATTAGTTGAAATCCAATTGGAATTAGATTTCATTTAGGGAGACAATCTTCGGCTGGTTGTGTTTTTGTTTATTTTTTTGTTCATACACTTGACAGTTTAAAAAAAGGTGTGTAATATTAGAATTCTGCGCTGACGAAACCGCGCTTCGAAACGAAGAGGGCGGGTGGTTGGTGTGGAAATGATCTTTAAAAACTAGAAAGAC
>JAFTYR010000069.1 GCA_017461315.1 Burkholderiaceae bacterium
AGCGATTAAATCAACCTTATCATCAATACCAGCTAAAACCTTGAGCGCGTTAAGCATCATAGCGGAAGCAGCCCCCAACATACTCGAAGTCTTTCCCGTCAGAATTCGGCCGTCAGGTAGAACAATCGCTGCAGCTGGTGCCCCAGTTTGTTCAGCTTTTTCCAAAGCAATAGCAACTGCAGGGAAAATTTCCGGTGTTGTATCCGATAGATTCATCAAAAGCTTGAGCTTATTAATTTCGTGCTCATTACCCTGACCACGCATACGTTTAACCCCCGCAGCGTAGTAGCGACGAAGAATTTCCATACGAGAAGCATGACGGCAAGCCTCATCATCAACGATGCAGTTACCAGCCATATTAACGCCCATATCCGTTGGGGATTTATAGGGAGAGACTCCCTGAATGCGTTCAAAAATCGCATTCAAAACTGGAAAAATTTCAACGTCACGATTGTAGTTAACAGCTGTCTTTCCGTAAGCTTCTAAATGGTACGGATCAATCATGTTAACGTCATTTAAGTCAGCAGTAGCCGCTTCATAAGCTAAGTTCACCGGATGCTTTAATGGCAAATTCCAAATTGGGAACGTTTCAAACTTAGCGTAACCTGCGGTAACACCCCGTTTATGATCGTGATAGAGCTGACTTAAGCAAGTAGCCATTTTTCCACTACCAGGACCGGGAGCAGTCACAACAATAAGAGATCGTGTCGTTTCAATGTAATCGTTCTTACCTAAGCCCTCTTCGCTGACGATATATTCCACATCCGATGGGTAACCTGCAATCGGATAATGACAATAACTACGAACCCCTAAGGTTTCTAAACGCTTTAAGAAAGTTTGTGCAGACTTCTGTCCTGTAAATTGAGTCAAAACGACACTACCTACGTAAAGTCCCATTTCACGGAAAGTATCAATCAAACGCAAAACATCGTCGTCATATGTGATACCCAAATCACCTCGAACTTTATTGGATTCGATATCCGCTGCGTTGATCGTAATGACAATCTCTACATCATCTTTCAGCTGTTGCAACATACGGACTTTACTATCCGGCGCAAAACCAGGTAATACTCGAGAAGCATGGAAGTCATCAAAAAGTTTGCCACCAAATTCTAAATACAACTTCCCGCCAAAGTGGGCAATGCGTTTGCGAATCTGTTCGGATTGCATCGTGAGATACTGTTGGTTATCAAATCCGATCACACCCATTTTATTTACTTCCCTTTTATACGAATACAAAAACAACCGATGATTATAGGCTTGCTGTAATAGTTTTGACTCTCATTTTAACTATCTATCCAAATAAAATGTCCCAATTTGAAAACTCGTATTAACTCACTTAAGTCATCAAAATAATTTCAAATATCATTTAATCGCCCACAGAGGCGACAATTCACAATTTCTATTTTCTATTAACTGTAGTATTGTTTCCTTATTCAAATTTCTAAGCAATTAAAGAAAGTTTATGTACTGGATTTTCCCTCTGATTATTTTGACAACTAGTGCTTTCTTAGTATCGCTTTGCTTTACTATGATCACACCTTTTCTGCCAATCTATCTTGTACACGAACTTTCTGTACCACAAAGCGATGTCAATATGTGGTCTAGTGCCGTTTATTCCATCACTTTTTTTATCAGTGGGCTTCTAGGACCAGTGTGGGGAGCCGTAGCAGACCGTAAAGGTTTAAAACTCATGGCCATTCGCGCCTCTGTCTGTTTAGCGATTGCATACTCGTTATGCGGTGTTGTTCGAACTGCTGAAGAATTATTCTTTGTGCGGTTTTTACAAGGATTAGCCGCAGGATTCTTACCCGCACTTTTTGCTTTAGTATCTAGTACCGTACCCCCTCAACGGATCGGATTATCCATGGGGCTTATTCAAGGTGGTATGACTATTGGAGGCATCGCTGGACCTTTTATTGGAGGTGTACTTGCTAAATATTTTGGTATGCGACCTTCCTTTTTTGTTGCTGGAATTACATTAACTTTTGTAACTCTTTTATTAATTTTTTTAATTAAAGAACCTACTCATAAGATTCAGCGAGGTCGTATTCGTTTTTTTGACTTATCTGTATTACGACAAAAATCAATTTCACGTCTGTTACTTTGTGCAACAGTTATTCATATGTCTTTATTTGCTATTCAACCAATTTTGCCGTTATATATTGCGGAATTACAGGGATCTATGGAAGATATAGCACTCGTAGCGGGAATGATTTTTTCAATCTGTGGTATTTCGATTATGATCGCCTCTCCCTTGATTGGTATGGCTGGACAAAAATACGGTTTTCATCACACACTAATTCTATGCCTCACCCTATCTTCCATTTTGATTGCAGGACAAGTACTAGCCGATTCTGTTGAAGGTTTTACCGCATGGCGCTTTATAGCTGGTTTTGCAATAGCTGGATTAGTTCCTACCGTCAATTCATTGTTGTCAATTAATGCTCCCTCAAAAGATAAGGGAAAAGTATTTGGTTGGAATTTTCTATGTGGTCACGTCGGTATGGCGATTGGCCCATTACTTGCAGGCCCCATATCCAACTTATGGGGCTACTCCATAGTGATTGCAAGCTCGGGTCTTATTCTTTTACCTTTAGCTATTTATCTTTTCAAACATAGATCATAGGGACTTAAAATTTGAGTTGCGCCTCTTTAAGATAATCTTCTAATGCTTCAAAAGAAGACTGAGCTTGAGCATTACGTACCTCTTGAGCCGTCATCGAACGTTCTAGTTCATTCAGCGCCTGCTTCCATTTTTCCTCTTGAAGATGATCTAAAACACATTGATTGAGTATCGAATAAGCAACGGGGGCATTATGCTTAGTCCATTGAGGTAATGCCAATTTCAAAGCAAATTCGCAACGACTGTCACGATCTCCTTTCGATAAAGCAGATAAAGCTAAGAGCCCTGCTAACTCATAATTACGTCGTACCTGCTCACCGGTCCAATATTGTTGAGATTTCTCGAGCACCTCTTCAATAGAGGCCTGCTTTACATAAACATCGAACCAATAATTTGCTTTTTCTAAGTTTCTTACTTTTTGAGATCCGGCTAGATATTGCGTTACAAGATAAAAATGATCCTTTTTATTCAATAAATTAGAAGCCTTTTCTAAGAAATAGACTGCTTTATCGTGATTAGGTGCCATATCACTGGCACCATCTCTAAAAAGTCTTCCTGCCACAAGAGCGGATTCGGTAAGGCCAAGTTGAGCGGCTTGTTGGAAAAAATCTAAAGCGAGTATATGCTCATTTTTCTTCCAATAATATTCTCCGAGCCAGTAGATTGCGTTAGGTTCATTTTTCTCCGCAGCCCAGCCAGCCCACATCGAAGCCTTTTCTTCGTCTTGAGATACTTTAGATCCTTTAGCGTAAGCATAACTAATTGCGAATAGAGTCTGCGGAGTGGCATTAGCATGGATTTGAGCAACGATCTCATCGGCCTTTTTGATATCTTCTTCTGTTGCTTGTGGACCGATTAAAAGTTCAGAAAGCATGACACCAGCGATATCATAATGATTATTAAAAGCTTTTTGTAACCACTCAAGGGCTTTAGCCTGATTTTGAGGAACTCCTGAACCATTAAGATAAAGTTCCGCTAAAGCACATTGAGCCGGTGCGAAATTAAGATTCGCAGCTGATTGGGTTAATTCAAATGCTTTTGGAATATCAACCGCAACCCCTACCCCTTTCTTGTATAAAGAGGCCAAACGTAGCATTGCTTTTGGACTACCTAAATCAACAGCTTTTTGATAGTACTGAGAGGCCTTAACAAAATCAGCCTCAACACCTTCTCCATATAAATAACTATCTGCTTGCTTTAAAGTTTCTTCTAGTAGTGTTACATCTGATTTTTCAGAAACTATAACGGTAGAGGCATCCATTTTTACAGGAGTGGAATTAGCTTCTGTTTTAGAGGATGGAACCATCAACTCGGTAACTGTTGCTACTGGTTTTACCTCTTCAGACCGAATTCCATTCATGACAGAAAACAGAGCTACCGCAGTAAGAAGAGCTGTTTTAGATACCTGCATATGTCACTCTCTCGTGAAATCATTGGTTAAAAACTTTCAAGCAATACCGAATGGTAATACGAAAATCGTATTTGAACCGTTTGCTTGAAAAACTTCTGATACCATGAACAGATGATTTAAATGAACCCTAATCCAGTTTTTCTACGGATTGGCTAATGTGTATGAAAAAAAATCCCAAGTGGGTCAATTTAGCTAACGATTTGACTCGAAGTATTATTGAAGGACGATACCCTTTAAATTCATATCTTCCCGGAGAAATTGAACTTTGTACGAAATATCATGTCAGCCGTCATACTGTCCGCCTCGCATTAGCGGACTTATCTCGCTTAGGTTTTATTGAACGACGCCCCAAAATAGGAACTAAGATCATTTCAACTGGATTTGATGAATCTTATTCGCATCAATGTACAATTACCTCAGACATTGATCAATTGGCAAGTACCCATGAAAGAATCGTTAAGCTAACTAAAAATTGTCTCATCACAAAAGAACTAGCACAAAAACTAGAGTGTCCTAGTGGTATTAGGATGTTGTGTTTCTCCAATATTCGTAGCAACCCGATTCAAGACGATAAACCCATTGTATGGACTGCAGTTTATGTAGATGCTTCATACAACAGGCTACCCGAATTAGCACGTTTAAATCCTTTGGTTCTAGTCAGTACTTTAATTGAAAAAGAATACGGGCAAACTTGTATTGAAGTAATACAGAAAATATCGGCGACATTAATGCCGGAGGAAGCCGCTCGTTACCTAACCGTTAAAGCTGGTACACCCGCCTTAAGAATTCTTCGACATTACATGGGGACCGGGAACAAAATCATAGAAATTTCGGTTTCATACTACCCCGGAGACCGTTACAGTCTTACACTGAATATGCGTAATAATCGATAATTCAAAGAAGCTTACTGCAGATTTATTTTCTTTGATTGATTTTTCCGAAAAGCTTTAAAGAGATCGATGATGGTTGAAAGAAATGCAAAATTAGACAAAAGCT
>JAFTYR010000070.1 GCA_017461315.1 Burkholderiaceae bacterium
AACCATGTGACCAAACACATCTGCCTTAACTTTAAATACATCATCGACCTTCAACATAGATGTCTTGTTTTTAAAGACACCGTGATCACCTACTTGACCACCGCTTTCTGCATAGAAAGGTGTCTTATCGAAAACAACCACCACTTCATCCCCGCCTTGAGCTTGAGCAACACGGTCACCATCCTTATAAATGGCAAGAACCTTACAGTCCTGAGCAGACAAAGAGGAATAACCAACAAATTCAGTTGAAGCGCCCATGTACTCAAGACCTTGAGCCATCTTGAATTTACCGCTGGAACGAGCCATTTCGCGTTGCTTTTCCATTTCAGCTTCAAATTCAGCAGTATCAACGGTAACACCGCGTTCACGGCAAACATCAGCAGTTAAGTCAACAGGGAAACCATAGGTATCATGAAGCTTAAAGGCAACCTTACCACTCAGTTGCTTAGCACCATCGGATAATGCTTCATTAAGAATCTCAAGCCCCTTCTCCAAAGTCTGAGCAAAGCGTTCTTCTTCTTGACGCAAAATTTGCTTAATCTTTGGATTACGGATTTCAGGATACTGATCACCCATCTCTGCGGCGACCGCATCAACTAAATCACTAAAGTACAACTGACGAGCGCCTAGCTTGAAACCATGTCTAATACCACGACGTGCGATACGACGAAGTACATAACTACGGCCTTCGTTACCCGGAACGATGCCATCAGCAATAATGAAAGTACAAGCACGAATGTGATCCGCAATCACCTTTAATGAAGGAGAGTCAGAATCAACGTTTGTAGCACCAGCGGCTTCCACTGCATTCTTGACTGCCCTTAATAAATTTCTAAAGAGGTCGATGTCGTAGTTGGAGTGAACGTTTTGTAAAACCGCAGCGATTCGCTCCAGCCCCATACCGGTGTCAATACTTGGATTCGGCAATTTATGCATTTCACCCTTTTCATCACGGTTAAATTGCATAAACACGAGATTCCAAATTTCCATGTATCGGTCACCATCTTCTTCAGGACTTCCTGGAGGACCACCTTGGACGCTTGGACCGTGATCGTAGAAGATTTCAGAACAAGGTCCACAAGGGCCTGTATCACCCATCATCCAGAAATTATCTGAAGCATAACGAGCGCCTTTATTGTCACCAATACGCACTAATCGATCCGCCGGAATACCGACTTCTTTATGCCAAATATCATAAGCTTCATCGTCTTCCGCATAGACCGTAACCCAAAGTCGTTCTGGTGGAAGCATGAAATGCTTTGTTAACAACTCCCAAGCATTATGAATCGCATCACGCTTGAAATAATCACCAAAACTAAAATTACCCAACATTTCAAAGAAGGTATGATGACGAGCGGTATAGCCCACGTTTTCTAAGTCATTGTGCTTACCACCAGCTCTTACACACTTCTGTGCTGTTGTAGCTCGCTTGTACGGACGTTTATCAAAGCCAAGGAACACATCCTTAAACTGATTCATACCCGCATTTGTAAAAAGCAATGTCGGATCATCCCCTGGAACCACAGGACTTGAAGCCACCTGTGTATGGCCTTTGGATTCCATGAACTTTAGGAACGTCGAACGAATTTCATTAGTTGTGAACATTTAATCCTCTGAATTCGGCGGTCTTTATTCCGCAAACAGCTTTAAATTTTAACAGACGACATCTGGTATTGAATTGTTATGACCATTAAACAATACGTGAATAACGACGTACTCGTTCGTCTTCTCGTAAATATCGATCAAAATTCATCGCTACAGCCCTCACTAAAAGCTTACCCTTAGGAGTCACTTCGATACGGTCTTTTTCCAAAATAACAAGACCTTCTTCTTCAAAATGCTTCAACGCCTTTAATTCGTAGTCGAAGTATTCATCGAAATGAATACCGAACTGAGTTTCAATGTCTTTCTTTACAATTTCAAACTGACACATCACATTCATGATGACGCGATATCTCAACTGATCATCATCATTGAGTTCGTAACCACGAATCGTTGCTAATTCTCCTGTATTAATACTTTCGTAATAACTAGGAATATCGCGAGCGTTCGCAGCGTAGCACGGACCAATCTTACTAATAGAAGACGCACCCAAAGCTACCATATCGCATTCTGGTTTCGTTGAATAACCTTGGAAGTTTCTCTGTAACGTACCATTAATTTGTGCAGTCGCAAGTTCATCCGTTGTTTTTGCAAAATGGTCCATTCCAATATAGTGGTAACCATTTTCTGTCAGTCGAGTAATTGCATCCATCATGATGCTGACTTTTTCGGGAGTACTCGGTAAGTCTGCCACTTCGATTCTGCGTTGAGCCTTAAAGTGTTCAGGCAAATGAGCATAGTGATACAACGCAATTCGATCCGGAGACAATTCAATAATTTTGTCTAAAGTCTCTTTAAAAGAAGCACGGCTTTGGAATGGTAAGCCGTAAATAAGATCCATGTTGATCGATTTAAAACCTGAATCCCGAGCGGTATCTAATGTTGCTTTAACCATTTCGTAGGGTTGAATTCGGTTTACAGCAATTTGTACCCGATTGTCGAGATCTTGAACACCAATACTCATGCGGTTAAATCCGATAGAGGCTAAATGTCGAACCTTTTCTGGAGGACAACTTCTTGGATCCACTTCAATAGAAATTTCAGCGGATTCAGACAACTGGAAACGATCTGTGATCGTTTTCATGACAAGAGTCAATTCTTCATTATCTAAGAACGTCGGAGAACCACCACCAAAGTGCAGTTGCTCGACGATACGGTTACCCGTCAAATGCTTGGAAACAAGATCACACTCTTTGCCTAAAACTTCAATATATTCTTTTGATTGACCGTGATCCTTGGTAATTACCTTATTACAGCCACAGTAGTAACAAATATTGGAGCAATAGGGAATATGCACATACAGAGAAAGTGTTGCATTAGGATGCTTTTCACCTCTCTCAGACAACACTTTAATGTATGAATCCGGAGAAAACTCTTTCTTGAAACGATCCGCAGTCGGATAAGATGTATAACGAGGACCGGGTACATCGAACCGTTGTAAGATTTCTAACCCAGGGAACTCAACTGCGTTATTTGCTGCTTTTACTGTCATCAAATTTCCTTTGATCTAGCTCAATATTCTGCTATCATTTTCTTTGCGATTTTCGCATTTTACCGTCAAAACTCAAAGAAAAAACTTTGAGTTTTCTTGTGTAAATTTCTATATCACAACAGTCAAATATTTTTCCTGAACCAAAATGACAACTCCGACACAGTCTGCTTCAAAAGTCGGTTGCTCCGGCTGTAATTTGCGTGAGCACTGTCTTCCTCCTGGACTTTCCGCTCGAGATTTTGAACTGCTTGAGACGCTGGTCTCATCCAAACGTGTCCTTCATCGAGGTATGCCATTATTTCATTCAGGAGATGTATTTGACTCCTTATATGTTGTGCGACTCGGTTGTCTAAAAAGTGTCATTGCATCAAACGATGGACGCGAACAAGTAACCGGATTTCACATGATTGGTGAAGTCCTTGGACTTGACGGCCTAGGCACAAAACAACACACCTGTGATGTCATCGCTTTAGAAGATACGGAGCTTTGTGTCATTTCCTATAGCCAATTTTGTGAAATTGCCCAAAAAATTCCTTCTCTTCACGTACACCTACAAAGCAAAATCAGCCGTAAATTGTTACATACTCGTAAAGCGTTACTGATGCTCGGCTCTATGCATGCAAGTGAGCGACTCGCCAGTTTCCTATTGAATCTTTCTCATCGTTATGAAGCAAGAGGATTCTCTCGGACTGAATTCGTATTGCGTATGACTCGAGCTGAAATGGGGAGTTATCTCGGCCTTAAGTTAGAAACTGTTAGCCGTATTCTTTCTCGCTTTGCCAACATGAAACTCATTGAAATTAATCAGAGGCATGTTCACATTCTTAATACAGAAGGTTTACGGGCTCAGCTTTCTGACGCACACCGCATGGACTAAAGAATCTCATCACATCCTCAGATTAATGCACCCTTCTTAAGACGGACTGAAGTGGATCTATCCGCCATCTTAGTATTTTCACTAAGAAAAATTCTGTCTGAAAATAGTGGTTGTCCTTAGTTTTTTCCTAAAATTGTACTCAATCCAATTAACCTTTTTTTATCACATTGGAGAGCATTGTGAGTACTACAAAAATCAGCCGTCGCACTGTGTGCGCTGTTTTAGCTGCCGCTTCTTGTATGGCAGTCGCCCCGGCTTCTTTCGCCCAGACCGGAACAGACAACAATCCAATTCGCATCGTTGTTCCTTATCCTCCGGGAGGTCCGTTAGACGTCACCGCACGCGCAGTTGCTGATGAAGCAAGAAAAGAATTGGGGAATATCATTGTTGAAAACAAACCAGGTGCTGGTGGAAATATTGGTGTTGACTATGTTTCTAAGCAGGCCCCGGATGGAAAGACAATTGTAGTTGGCGCTTTGGCAACACACGCTGTAAACCCGAATCTCTTTAGTAAGTTGCCTTATGATCCAATTAAGTCCTTTACCCCTATTACTTTGATTGCACAGACTCCCAATGTCTTAGTGATCACTCCAGAATTCTCTAAGAAAACTGGTATCAAGGACGTTAAGTCTCTTGTTGAATACGCCAAGAAGAACCCAGATGCATTGAATTACGCTTCTGGTGGTAATGGGTCTGGTGGCCATATGTCCGGCGAATTATTAAAGGCCGATGCTGGCATCAAGATTATGCACATCCCATTTAAGGGTGCTGCCGCTGCTCGTATGAGCGTACTTGCTGGTCAAACCGATTTGATCTTCGATAACTTAGCAAGTGCTTCCGCAAACATTAAAGATGGAAAACTTATTCCTCTTGCTGTGACTACGATTACACGTTCTCCAGCCTTGCCTAACGTCCCAACGATGGCTGAAGCAGGAATTCCTCAGTTCGATATTTCTACTTGGTTTGCTTTCTTTGGTCCAGCTAAAATGGATCCGGCCATTCAAGAACGTTTGAACAAGGCTTTGGTTAAAGCAATTCAATCTGATGCTATGAAGGTTCGCTTCGATAAGATGGCTGCTCTTCCTAAAGGTGGTACGCCTGCCGAACTCGACGCTTTTGTCAAAGCTGAATTAGCCAAGTACAAGAAAATTGTTGAAGCTAGTGGCGCTAAAGTCGACTAATTCTTCTACGCTTCATTAAAACTCAAGTGAAAGACCTTTAATAAGGTCTTTCACGTGTTGTCGTTTTATCACATGATCAAAGATCAACGAGATTTTTGGGCTGGTGTGTTGTTTATGGCGTTTGGCGCCTTCTTCTGTTGTTATTCCGTTGACAACTATACTCTTGGAACCGCAGCCCGCATGGGACCAGGATACTTCCCAATGTTATTGGGAGGTATGCTCTTTGTATTGGGCGCTATTGTTAGCATCAAAGCGCTTTTATTTAAATCCACTTCTGATGATGGTGGACGAGTCGGACGCTTCGATTGGTTCTCTAGTGGCATAATCCTAGGTGCTGTAGTCGCTTTTGCTATTTTGTTAAGACCAGCCGGACTTCTATTGTCTACCGCCACGATGGTTCTTATTTCTTCTATTGCGAACCATGCATTTAAATGGAAAGAAACTTTAATACTTTGCTCTTTGCTCTGTATTATGGTTTGGCTGATCTTCGTAGTAGGTCTGAATTTGATGGTTCCAGTTTGGCCAACATTTTCAATGCAACCATAGGGAGACGTTTTCATGGATTTTATTGAACATCTTTCTATCGGTTTTTCAACAGCTTTTTCCATTGCAAACCTACTGTACTGCTTTGTTGGCGTAACACTCGGTACCCTTATTGGCGTATTGCCAGGATTAGGGCCTGTACCAACGTTAGCAATGCTACTTCCCATCACATACGCTTTAGATCCCACATCAGCGCTCATTATGTTGGCGGGCATCTATTATGGGTCTCAGTATGGTGGTTCAACCACTGCAATTTTAGTTAATCTTCCAGGTGAATCTGCATCCGTTGTAACTTGTATTGACGGACACCAAATGGCTAGAAACGGAAAGGCTGGAACAGCCCTAGGTCTTTCAGCCATTGGATCTTTTATCGCAGGCTGTTTTGCAACGATTTTAGTCGCTGCGTTTGCCCCTCCACTCATCGAATTAGCATTCCAATTCGGACCAGCAGAATACTTTAGTCTCATGATTTTAGGTTTAGTCGGAGCCGTTGTCCTAGCCAGTGGTTCTGTGCTTAAAGCATTCTGCATGATCATTCTCGGTCTATTACTTGGAGTTATTGGTGCAGACGTTAATTCAGGTGCATTCCGATTTGATTTTGGTATTCCAGAACTTCAAGATGGTATTGATTTCGTTGCCATTTCCATGGGACTATTTGGTTTTACTGAAATCATTGTGAACCTATCTAAAGCCGAAGCTCGAGATAGTATTACCAGTAAAGTTGGCAAGATTTGGCCTTCAAGAAAAGATCTTAAAACCGCAGCCCCCTCGATCTGTCGTGGCACTCTTTTAGGATCATTTTTAGGTATTTTGCCCGGAGGTGGAGCCCTTTTAGCCTCCTTTGCCTCTTATACATTGGAAAAACGTATTGCTGGATCCAAAGCGAATCCTCCTTTTGGTAAAGGTAATGTTTCAGGTGTTGCTGGTCCTGAATCCGCTAATAATGCAGGAGCTCAAACAAGTTTTATTCCGATGCTCACGCTTGGAATTCCCTGTAACGCCACCATGGCACTTATGATTGGTGCATTGATGATTCATAACATTCAACCGGGTCCTCAAGTTATGAGTTCCGATCCAGCTCTGTTCTGGGGACTTATTGCTTCCATGTGGATTGGCAACTTACTTTTGATTGTTTTGAATCTCCCGATGATTGGCATCTGGGTTCAATTACTTCGAATTCCGTATCGTTGGCTGTATCCTGCCATTCTCACCTTCTGTTGTATTGGGGTTTACTCAATTAACAACAATCCTTTTGATGTTTTTGTCACCATTATATGCGGAGCCTTCGGCTACCTTTTCCATAAGTTACAGTGTGAACCGGCTCCTTTGATCTTGGGGTTCATCTTGGGTCCGATGATGGAAGAAAACCTCAGAAGAGCATTACTTCTTTCCAGAGGCGATCCTACGACTTTTATAACTCGTCCGATTTCTCTCGTACTTTTATCTATGGCTGTATTTCTGCTTATGCTAATACTGATGCCTGCAATCAAAAAGAATCGAGAAGTTGCCTTTAAGGAGGATTAAGCATTCGTTCAATGGCGCAATGCGCTAGCGTTGCGCCATCCAGTTCCGAAGCGCTTCAATTGCATTCTGCCCATCTTGTCGACCTACATCATAAATCGATTGAATCACTTTAGGATCTCGAGTAAGTCGCGGAATTCGAATGGAACGTGCAGGACGTACAACAAAAACACTTCCTGATTCTTTTTCCTTTTGAATATATTCCAGCGTTTCGTAGTATTTTTTAGCACTACGTCTAAAGGCGCGAACAAAGTTCGGATATTTACGATAAATAAGAGGTGCTAGGTAGGCATCACGATCCGATTTAATGTCCTGGATCGAGCGAGTCAGAATAACAACATTACGTCCATAACCTAAATTCTGAGATGCTTTTAACGGGATGGCATCAGTACATCCACCATCTAATAACTTTTTTCCATCCCATTGAACAATCGTAGATAGATAAGGTAAAGATGCAGAGGCTTGTAAGAGATCAATCTCACGGCGTAAATCCGTCAAATGGAAATATTCGGGTTGCCCACTTTCTACATTACTACAGACAACATAAAAATTAGTTTTGGATTGCTCAAACGTTTCCTCATCATAAGGATCGAGTCGATCTGGAATGTCGTGATAACAAAACTGGGTTCCAACAAAATTTCCTGTCTTTATAAAATTTTTTACACTCATAAAACGGTCATCACGGCAGAACCGAGTGGTATATCGAATGCTACGCCCAAACTGCTTTGAAACAAATGAAGCACCATGAATAGCTCCAGCGGAAACACCAACAACACCATCAAACTGAAGTTTGGCTAACAAAAAGGAATCTAGAACACCCGCCGCGTAGATTCCTCTCATTCCACCACCCTCAATTACCAATCCAGTTTTGTTCTCTTCCATCATGTGGTTTTCCTTACTCGTACTCCCTATTGAGGGTCAATATTAACAAGAAGAATAAAAATCTTTGCAAAAAAAGAAATTTTTACTCTTAATCCCGTTAACTTTCTGCTTTTAATTTTTTAGAGCATGTTTGGAACAGTTACAATGGAAGGATTACTTATTTATTATTGATCGTACGAAAGAATGTCTGAAAACAAACCTACGAGTCATATTACGAATTTTCTTCGAAATATCATTCGCGATGATTTATCTCGTCAAGTGAATGAACCCCGCTACTGGAGAGGACTTCCAGGAAGCTACACACAACAAATGGAAGGTAAATTAGATAACGCTAAAGTCCGTTTACGTTTCCCTCCAGAACCCAATGGATATCTTCACATTGGGCACGCAAAAAGCATCTGCTTAAATTTCACACTGGCTAACGACTATGAAGGCCGTTGCCATATGCGTTTCGACGATACGAACCCAGTCAATGAAGACCAAGAATATGTTGATAGTATTTTGGACTCTGTGAAATGGTTAGGATTCTCTTGGGATAAGAATAACGAAAGTAATTTCTACTTCGCAAGTGATTACTTTGACTACATGTATGAAGTAGCCGAATTTCTTATCAAAATCGGATGTGCTTATGTTGATGAGCAATCCGCAGATGACATGAGAGAAAATCGCGGTACATTACATGAACCTGGAAAGAATTCTCCTTACAGAGACCGCACTCCAGAGGAAAACTTACGTATTTTCCGTGAAATGAAGGATGGTAAGCATCCTGAAGGCTCTATGGTTCTACGTAGTAAGATTGATATGGCTTCTCGCAATATCAACCTTCGAGATCCTGCAATTTACCGCATTCGTTTTGCAGAACACCATAGAACGGGTAATAAATGGTGTATCTATCCGATGTACACCTTTGCTCATCCCCTAGAAGATCAGCTAGAGATGATTACTCACTCTATCTGTACCCTTGAATTCGAAGATCAAAAAGCATTCTATAACTGGGCTGTAGAACGAGCCGTTCCTGTTTTAAGAAAGCCTCTTTTTGATCAAGCTTGTGCTTATTTGAATGAGCTCAAGGATAAGGACTATCCCGCTCAGGAAGCTTTCTTAAAAACCATTGTTAAATTCAAGTGGAAAATTGGTCAAACTCAAGACGAAACAGAACTCGCTAAAATTCTTTCAGCTTGTAAAGAAAACCCAGAACTTCTTCCTGAAAAAGCTAATGAAATTCTGGCCCACATTACTAATAAACCAGAACTTTACACACCTCTTTTACAGGAAGTTTTAAGTTTAACCGTCAAACCCAATTACTTCCTCTTACCTCATCAGTATGAGTTCAATCGTTTGAACCTGACGAATGTTGTTATGAGTAAGCGTAAGTTAATTGCTTTAGTTAAAGAAGGTTTGGTTGACGGCTGGGATGATCCTCGTATGCCAACTTTGGTTGGTCTACGTCGTCGTGGTTACACGCCAGAATCCATTCGTTTATTCTGCGAGCGAATTGGGGTTTCAAAACAGACCGGTGGTTGGATTGACTACTCTGTCTTAGAAGGTTGCCTAAGAGAAGACTTAGATGCCCGCGCAACTCGTCGAATTGCGATTCAGGATCCAATCAAATTAATTATCGATAACTATCCCGAAGACTTGGTTGAAGAGGTAGAGGCTCCCAACCATCCTCAACATCCAGAAATGGGTAGTCGCAAACTTAAGTTCTCAAAGGAACTCTGGATTGAATCTGCAGACTTCTCTTTGAATCCACCTAAGGGCTATCGTCGCATGACACTGGCTCAAGATGGTAAGGAAGCCATGGCTGTTCGTTTGCGTCATGGTTATGTAGTCCGTGCTACATCGGTTGAAAAAGATGAAAACGGTAAAGTTACTACCGTTCATGCTGAGTACTTCCCAGATACAAAGAGTGGTTCTGCAGGCTCTAACAATATTAAGGTCAAGGCCGCTATTCACTGGCTCTCTTCAGTTGAAGCACTTCCAGCGGAAATCCGCTCTTACGGACGCTTATTCACAGAAGCTCACCCTGATGCAGGTGAAAAAGACTTTAGAGAACTTATTAATCGTGACAGCAAGTTGGTTTACCAATCTTACGTAGAACCTGCTTTAAGAGACGCTTTCCCTGAAGATCGCTTCCAGTTTGAGCGTAACGGCTATTACGTTGCAGACAAGAAAGACTTTAACGCTGACCATTTAGTCTTTAATTTAGCAGTACCTTTAAAGGATAGCTTTAACAAGTAGTTCTTTAATGTTTAAAATAAAAACGGAGACGTTAGATTTCATTTAGCGTCTCCGATTTCTTTATCTGCCATCTAACATCAGTTATTATCTTGCTACCATCTTTTTAGTTTGTAAGGTTCTTGCGCCATTTAACAATAAAAGAAGCGGTAGACTAAAGAAAGTTTGAGAATCGTCTATAAGAGAGTTATCTATGACCACAGTATTTGTTCGTCTTCCCAACCATATCGGTGACGCATGTATGACGATGCCGGCGTTAGACTTACTCGAAGCATCTGGCCTAACGCTTTCATTGGTTGGAAAGTCTGCGATGGGAGAGCTTTTTGAGGGAACTCAACGACGTTTTGATCCAATTGAAGGAAGTCTCTTTAACGATATCAAACGAATTAAGGAATTAGCTGCTTCTCAGACCAATCCCGTTGGCTTGTTGATGCCTAACTCTCTAAGTTCCGCACTTCTGTTCCGCTCAGCCGGTATTCGATGTACAGGTCTCTCTACAGATGGCCGAAAATTATTGTTAGAACACGCTATCCCAGAACCAGGACGTATGCATGAAGCTCAGCGTTTCTGGTATGTTGCTGTCGAAGCCTTAAAAGCCTGGGGAATCAAACCCGCTTATGAAGAAATGCCTTCTCGGTTAAGTATGAAGCTAGCGGCTCGTAACGAAGCCGGTGCACGCAATTTAGCCTCTAGAATTAATTTGCCAGCCAAGTATGCCATTTTGGCTCCTATCGCAAAGGGGCTCCATGAAGGTAAAGAAAAGTACTGGAAGCACTTCAATGAACTCGTAGAACCGTTACGTAAACGAGGCATTGAACCAGTTGTGTTCCCTGCTCGTGATGAAGTTGAAGCCGTTAAACGTGCCACTCCTAATGCGACTATTTATGAACCGACTTCGTTAGGAAACTTCGCGGCGCTTGCCTCCAAGGCGGCTATCGTCATTGCAAACGATTCTGGGGTGAGTCACGTCGCAGCTGCGGTGAACGCACCTCAAGTTACCATCATTGGAGTCACGGATATTGATCGAACCAGTCCCTGGAGTGATAGAAACGTCATTGTAGGTGAAAAAGGTCGCTGGCCTTCTGTTGCTGAAGTGATCAATGCAATCGATAAGTGTCTTGGCAAGCCGGTATAAACAGAATTACCCATGCTAAAACAATCTATGTGGGCTCTAGCAGCCGCGGCGTCTTTTTCCGTCATGGCTGCTTTTGTTAAGTTCTGCAATAACGTTTACGGACCTTTAGAACTTGTTTTTTATCGATCTCTATTTACAGTCCTTACGATTCTAGTCATCGTTTGGAGTCATGGTTATTCTTTAAAAACAACTCACATTAAAGAACACATGAAGCGTGATGTCATGGGTTTTTGTTCGGTTTCAATTTGGTTTTTAACCCTCGGACAGCTTCCTCTTGGAACCAACATCACCTTAACCTACACCACGTCTATCTTCTTAGCTATTAATTTCATCATATTGGCACTAATACGACACACCCACATTCCTTGGGGTGCGATTGGAGCTATTGTTTTGGGCTTTACGGGTATTGTAAATGTCGTGCAACCCTCTTTTGCCTCAGGACAAGAACTCGCTTCGATGCTTTGCCTTTCCGTTGCTCTACTCGATCTATTTATTTATTGGCAAGTTCGGCGATTAGGTGAATTAGGTGAACCGTCCTGGAGGATTGTATTTTATTTTGCACTTTTTTCCTCTTTAGCGACCCTCGTTGGAGTATTTCTTTTTGAAGGAGGTTTTCATAAACCAACGTACCAATCGGGGTTGGCCGTATTAGGTATGGGACTTTTTGCCACAATTGGCATGCTCACGAGTACACGAGCTTGGATTGGTGGCAATATGCTCCTAGTTTCATGTCTTGGTTTTTCTGCTATACCATTTTCTGAAATTATTAGTGTTTTATTTTTTAATAATGAGTCAAACTGGAGGTCTCTATTTGGCATGTTATTAATTATCGTTGCAGGAATGTTGGCAACTATTTTTACGAAACGAGAAGAAGCCAAACTACAAGCTAAAAAATAACAGTCTAATGATTACAAACAGACATCTATGGCTTTTCTGACATTATCGGAAGTTCTCATTTTCTTGCGTTTCCAAGTGCGTTAAAGTAACGATCGGGACACAGTAGGAAAGATCGGTTGTCTCGTCCTAGCTACTTCTTTCCTAAGTAATTTGGGAGTTTTTTATGAATCTTAGTGACATTCAAACACCGGCCTTAATTCTCGATTTAGAAAAATTTGAGAAAAACTGCAAAGATATGAAAGATCGGCTCGGTTCACGGAATGTAAAGATAAGACCTCATTTGAAAACCGGAAAGTGCTTAGAATTTGCTAAAAGACAAATGACCTCTCTAGCGGATCCTGCCACCGTTTCTACCCTGCTTGAAGCTGAATACTTTTTTAATCGAGGTATTAACGACATCTTGTACGCCGTTAGTATTACACCAAGCAAATTTGAGAGAACAGCTAATCTTATCCGTCAGGGTTGTAGCTTGAAAGTTATTTTAGATAATGAAACTACCGCTAAAGCTTTAAGTGCTTTCTGTAAAGAAGAAAATATTTTGATTCCTGTGCTCATAGAAATTGACTGTGACGGGCATCGATCTGGAATCGCCCCTACTTCCGATAGGTTATTAAGCGTCGCTGAGTGTCTCACCAATGGTGCCAAGCTTGTTGGCGTTCTCACACATGCGGGTGATTCCTACAAGTGTTATGGCGAAAAAGCCTGTCTTAAAGCACAAGAAAATGAACGAGATTCTTTGGTCCTTGCAGCGAATCGACTCCGAGAATTAGGCTACAACCTCTCTATTATCAGTGCAGGATCAACCCCAACGGCTCGTTTTGGTCAAAACTGGGACGGTGTTACTGAGGTTCGATGCGGTGTTTATTGTACTTATGACTTAGTGATGGCTGGCTTAGGCGTTTGTTCCGTTGATGAAATTGCTCTATCCGTTCTAGTTGAAGTCATTGGATATCAAAGCGAAAAGGGATGGATTATCACCGATGGTGGCTGGATGGCGATGTCTCGAGATCGAGGAACCGCACAACAACCAAATGATCGAGGCTATGGACTCGTATGCGATCTATCTGGGAAACCGATTGGAGATCTTATCGTAGCGTCAGCAAACCAAGAGCACGGCATCATTTGTTCGCCTAGCGGACAAAATTTACAAGAAAAGGATTTCCCTATTGGAACTCGATTACGGATTCTGCCCAATCACGCTTGCCCAACCGCAGCGCAACACCCTCAATACTTCGTTACTAAAGACGAGAAAATCGTTGATATCTGGAAGCGATTTTACGGCTGGCAGTGATCTATAGTTTTTACTAAAAATATCGTCTATATTCAACTTTCATTATTCTTTCTGGAGTTATCACATGGTTTATCTAATCAAAAATGCTTGTGTTTACACACCGGACCCCATCGGTCAGTGCGATATTTTGGTAGTTAATGACAAAATCGTAGCTATTGCTAAAGACTTGTCTGTTGTGTTGCCAGAATTGGAAACTATTGACGCTAAAGGACTTATCGTAACTCCTGGTTTAATCGATCAGCACATTCACGTTACCGGCGGTGGTGGTGAAGGTGGTCCTAAGACTAGAACTCCAGAAATTGTACTAAGCGAGTTAATTTCTTGCGGTACTACCAGCTTAGTTGGTGTCTCTGGAACCGATAGCGTCACTCGTTCAATTGAGAACCTCCTTGCAAAAGTTAGAGCACTTAATGAAGAAGGCGTTTCAGCTTGGATGTATACCAGCAACTATGGATTCCCTCCAACCACATTAAGTACATCCGTTAAGAGTGATCTTCTTTTAGTTCCTGAAGTATTAGGCGTCAAGATTGCTTTAGGTGACCATCGTTCATCCTTCCCAACCACTCAAGAAGTACTTCACTTATTAACTGATATTCGTGTCGGTGGCATGATTGCTGGCAAGACTGGATTCCTACATATTCACAACGGTAGTGTTCCCGGTGCCTTTGAAATGTATGATGAAATCGTTGCTAAGGGCTTCCCAATTCGTCACATCCGTCCAACCCACTGTGCTCGAGACAAGTATGTCTTCGGTAAGGCTTTGGAATTCGCTCAGAAAGGTGGTCGTATCGATATTACAACGGGTGGTTCTTGTTGCTTTGATTCCCCAGCGGATGCTGTTCAAAAGGCTTGGGAAGCGGGTATCGATGAATCCTTGATTACTATGAGTTCCGACGGTCACGGCAGTGTTCCTCGTTTCAACGACAAGGGTGAAATGATTGGTTTAGGTGTTGGTGGTGTCGCAAGTAACCTACGCGATATGAAGGTATTAATTAGCCGTGGTGTTGCTGTAGAAAAAGCACTCAAACTCTTAACCAAGAATGTAGCTCGAGCACTTGAACTTAAGGGTAAAGGCGAAATTCAAAAAGGATACAGTGCCGACCTTTGCTTCTTTGATGAAAACTGGAACCTTCAGTCCGTCATGAGTAAGGGCGTTGTCATGATGCGTGATGGTGAATGTATTGTTAAGGGAACTTTTGAAGAATAATTCACTAGAGAAATTCTTTAAATCTTAACAATC
>JAFTYR010000013.1 GCA_017461315.1 Burkholderiaceae bacterium
ATGCCAACGTTTTTTTGTCTAAAGATTGATGCCACCCATTCAGCGGTTTCTTGGTGTGAAGAAGTGGCGGTCAGGGCAAAAGGCATTCCCTTGATCACTTCTTCCGCGTGACTGCCTCCTGAAAGAACACATACTTTTGCCTCCACGATTTCGCTTTGAATGACTTCGGACATGGTTAAAGCCGTTTGAGCTTCTAAACCCTTGGTCACCGAAATAATGGTGGGTTGCACTACGTAATTTTTCAGTTGCTTTGCAACGCTACGAACAAAAGGAGAAGCAACTGCCATAACGAAGGTGTTTACACCACATGTAGCTTCTTCTAATGAGTCGGTGATGACAATACTATCTTTTAGACGAGTTTCAGGAAGTCTTGGATGTCTTCTTTGCGATAAAAGATGATCTAAGTTTTTGCCCGTAGGAGTCCAGAGTCGAATCTGGAAGTCTTTTTGACTTAAAAAATGAGCAAGCGCCCAGCCCCAAGTACCGGTCCCGAGAATTGTGATCGTTTTGTTGTGCAGTGCGTCTAACATCTCTATTTTTAAGCTTAATGTAGAAAGTTGAACTTTAATCTAAAAAGTGATTGTTTTTTGTTTTTTTATTAGCGAATACTTAAGGTATGACGCTATATCGGTCCCTTAAAAAATCCCAAACTTGCGTAAATCTGATCAAACTTCTCTTGTAGAAGCTTTACTTCTGAAGTTTTGTCTTGCATCTTTGTGCATAAATCCAGTTCTAAATTCACGACCTTAGTATTGGGTGAAAAACGTTGAAATTCTTTTGCATCGATTGAATCAAATGCATATAAACCATCGGTGTTTGCATAAACCCATTGCGATAACGAATTGTTCTTAATGGGTTTTACGATCTTAAAAGATCCAATGTAAGGTCGTTTACTAACCTTTTTATGAATAGCGGACCAGTAGAAGGCGACTTCATCATGCGCATGAAAGAGTCGCACATTATCGTTTGGAACCCCTTGGTGAGTAGAAAAGAACCAGCGAGCCGATGCATTTGGAATATTTAGTGCTTCTAATTTTTTTGTAATTGGATTCGATGGATGTGTTACTGTCATTAAATCCAAGCCAGAGCGAACCTGTTCTAAGATCACGGCATATATTTTTTCAGCATGAGCATCGAATTCCTTTGTCAAAAGAACATGACAAAGCATTTGTAAGTGTTTCATTGGATTAACTCTTCTACATCAAGCGACCAATAATAGACGAGACGAAAGAGAAGATCAAAACTTTCTTTTATTTCAGTACAATACTTCAAAATATTTTGGGTTTGTTATCGATGAAAAAAAAGGTCCTAGGCTTTTCTTTGGCTGTTTTAGCACTTGCCGGTTATGTCTTATTTGATGAAATTAAATGGGCAACTTACGAGTTTTTAATCAAACAAGACGTTTTAAAAATTGTAGATACCAAAGAAGATCTCACAAAGTCTGATGAGATTGGACCAATCGCTCATGCAGGTGGGAAAATTGGCGATTGGACCTATACCAATAGTAAAGAGGCTCTTTATTCAGCTCTAGATCAAGGTTATCGATTTATCGAGCTAGATCTAAGAAAGACTTTAGATGGAAAGTATTTCGCTGCTCACAAAATCAAGGAATTTAATGCTTTAACCGGGAATTCTTATCGATTCTTAATTCCACCAACATCATCAAGTGTTCGTGAAAGTAAAATCAATGGACAACTTACCCCTTTACTTTTAAGTGATGTCGCTGAAATTCTAAAAAAATATCCCGATGTATTTTTAGTAACTGACAAAGCAAGGGACTTCAAAGCATTAGTTCAAGAATTTTCCAATACCGATCGCTTAATTGTTGAAGTCTCAGATCTAGGACAATATTACGATGCACTAAAGTCTGGAGTTAAATACCCGGTTATGCAATGTTCGGACTATGCAAAGGCTCAAAAATATCAGGTCAATCGTGTCGTTGTTTCCAATAATGTAGCGATGACTCAGAATGCATCTCGCTATTTAGAAAATGGTGGACATATTTTTGTAGCGAGTTTCCCAAAATTGTCAGACGTAGAGCCACACTTTCATCGAAAAGGCGTTTTGGTTTACGTGGATGAAAAATAATGAAATTCCGCTCATTTCTGAGCGGAATTGTCTAAGTCTTAATAACGTTTAAACAGAAAAGTCTATTGAGAGGCGATGTCCTCTGCAGCGATGCGTCCGAAGCATAAAGCTTTACCAAAGGCGGTACCGGTCATATAAGCGGCGCCGTGTACACCACCAGTCATTTCACCTGCGGCGTAGAGTCCTGGGATCACTTCATCAAAGACATTAAGAACTTGTCCTTTTTCATTAATCTTGACACCACAATAGGTTCCAATCAACGCAGCCGTAGTAGGCATAATATAGAAAGGCGCTGTATCGAGGGGAACCGGTTTACCAAAACCACTAGTTAAAGAGGTGCGACCAAACTCATCATTCCCTTCTTTAATACCCTGATTGTATTTTGCAATGGTATTTGCAACCGCCTTAGGATCTAAGCTTGCTTTCTTAGCGGCCTCCTCAATGGTTTCACCGACAAAGACCCAATCCTGTCCTTTAGGATCTTTGGATAGGGCAGTCATCATTTCGATACCCTGAGTATCATTCTTGAGGTCATAATCTAAAATCTTTTTATCAAAGACTTGGAAAGAATAACCGTCGGTTTGAGCTAAAGAGGCATCGCCCTGGAGTTTGTATGAAATGGATTCATCAACAAATCTCTGTCCTTCTTTATTAACCATGATGGCGCCACTATAAGTAATCAAGCTCATATCCTGAATTACTGTGGGTTTTAATTTGAAGCCATAAGAGGCTTTAATGTAAGAAGTATCAAGAGTATCGGCACCAACAGCTTGAGCCATCAAAATGCCATCGCCTTGTGTACCACCACCCGAAATGGCATCTGCCTTAGCCATGACTGGGTTAAATTTAGCTAATAGTTTTGGATTACGAGAAAAACCACCAGAGGCAAGAATGACACCTTTCTTCGCTTCAATAAATACTGGTTGTTTGTTAATCATCGCCTTAACGCCAATGATTCGATCGGTATCAGGATCACGAACGAGTCGAAGAACCGGGGCGTTCAATACGATTTCAGCACCATGATCTTTGGCATATTTAGCCATTGCCGGAATAATTTGAGTGGGATCAAACGTATGTGCACGGGGTACACTCATGCCGGATGCGGCCATCACACCTTTCGGTTGAATATTAAGTGTTTTAGTTATGAAGTCGTATTGTTTCTTACTCATATCAACATAAGCTTTAACGACTTTTGGATCATTTTCTCCTTTACCGGTTTTGATCATATCGTTGTAAAAGAGTTCTGCGGTGTCTTCTTTTCCTTTAGCTTTCTGTAAGTCGGTACCAAATGTAGAGTATTGACCACCACAAAGAAGGCTAGAGCCACCGATTAATCCGACTTTTTCAAGTACGATGGGTTTAAGTCCAAGTTCAGCGGCACGGCAAGCTGCGGCTAATCCTGCACCACCGGCTCCAACAATAACAACATCATAGGACCGATCAAATTGAGGTTTAGCTGCTAACACTGGCAAGGTAGTGGCAAGAAGAGAGGAAGTAGCGAGGCTTTTGAAAAGAGTACGTCTGGAAATTGTCATAGATGCGCTCCTGATAGATCTAGGTATAACCGAAAAGCGAAGACAAACTAAACGACACCGATCGAAAAACTCGGCAAAGTTTTTGTCGCTAATCTACTGCATTATGTCTATATTTTGAAAATAGAATATTGATTAAAACCAAAATAGGTAGTAACTATTCTTCGTATAAGATTTCTGAACAAGGAAGAATAGAATATTTGTAAGTTGAAATAGAAAAAGGATAGACGATATAACAAAATAGAAAACGTGAATGTTTTCTATGAGAATTACAATAAATGGTCAGTACGATGGAAAGATTTAGTGAGACTTTTGTGATTGGCAAAAGTCTCACGTAAAGAAAATTAACTCCAGGATTTAAGTTTAGCAGCTTCTCTACCGGCAATTCGACCGAAAATCATAGCGTCAGCGTTGGCACAAGCACCCTGATAAGTAATACCCCAAGTAGAACCTAATTCTCCGGCAACATAAAGTCTTGGTATCGCTTTGCCGTATGGATCAATACATTCAGATTTTACATTTCTTCTTGGACCACCCATGGTGTGGTACATAACAGGAACTAACTTGACTGCATAGAAAGGACCTTCTTCGATAGGTGCAGACCATGCTTTAACATCTCGTCCAACGAAAACAGCTTTCTGTTTGGGGTCAGCTGAAGGGGTACGTCCGTATTCGGTGTCAATACCTTTTGTCTTAAGGTCATCATTCCAACGATTGACTGTGTTGACAAGAATTTGAGGATCTTCAATACCAAGTTTTTGAGCCAATTCTTTAATAGTAGGAGCCTCAATTATGATACCGGCCTCAATTTCTTTAAGATTATCTTTGCTCCAAACATAGCCTTCTTTATTGATTTCGTAAACGGAACAGTCTACACTGATTAATGTATCTCAATCTAAGTAAGTTTTATC
>JAFTYR010000071.1 GCA_017461315.1 Burkholderiaceae bacterium
GCACCAATTACCGTCTCCTCATCCAACACTACCAATCAATAAATATTATTTTTATCCAGGCTTTAGCAACAAAACAGGGGGCCTTATTTTTGAAAAGGATTTACTAAAAAAAGAACAAGCTTTTAAAAAAAATCAAATTAATTTCTTAAAAGAATTAGGTGCTTCTACTGATCAATACTCTTTATTTGTTTTTTGTTATCCCGGTAAGTGGCTCCAACTTTTAGGAGAAGCTTTACTTAAAGACGATAGGCCTATTCAACTTCTTTTAGCGCCAGGAAAAGCAAGAGAAGAATTAACTTCAATTCTTAATAAGCACTCTCATAAAAATATTACGATCATAAATTTGCCATTTTTTGATCAAAAAGATTTTGAAAAGATACTATGGAGTGCCGATTCACTTATCGTTCGAGGGGAAGATTCATTTGTACGGGCCCAAATGGTCGCACGACCCTTTTTATGGAATATTTACCCTATTGAAGATGGCGCACACATAGAAAAGCTTGAAGCTTTTGCAAATAAAATTAGAAGCCATTTAAAGCCAAATGATGAAATTTGGCACGATATTAATTTAGCCTGGAATACAGCAGACTCTAAATTCATTGAACTTTGGCCTAAATGGCGAGATATCACAGAGACTACCCACAGAAAGATGAAAGATTGGCGTGATTTTTTATTTTCAAATGGATCTCTTATCGATCATTTATGCAAATTTGCTAAAGAAAGGCTAAAATGATGAGATTATTTACTTTGTTATATTTATTCTGTATATCAGAATATCACTTATCAATTTAATTCAGAGATTTTATGAAAACAGCACAAGAACTTCGATCCGGAAATGTTGTTATGATCAACGGTCAGCCTATGGTTGTTCTCAAGGCCGAATACAGCAAGGGTGGCCGTGGCGCATCCACAGTTAAACTCAAGATGAAGAATCTTCTCAGCAACGCTGGTACAGAAACGGTTTACCGTGCTGACGACCGCTTTGAAGATATCATCCTCGAACACAAAGAAGTTACTTACTCTTACTTCGGCGATCCATATTATGTATGGATGGATGAAGAATACAACCAGTATGAAGTTGAAACTGAAGTTATGGAAGACTGCTTGAAGTACCTCGAAGACGGTATGGCTGCAGAAGTTGTTTTCTATAACGGTCGTGCGATTTCTATCGAATTACCTACTATTTTGGTCCGTGAAGTCGTTTACACAGAACCTGCAGTTAAGGGTGACACATCTGGCAAGGTCATGAAGCCTGCTAAGTTAGCAACAGGACATGTTATCCAGGTTCCTGCTTTCGTTAATACTGGCGACAAGATTGAAATCGATACAAGAACTGACGAGTATCGTTCTCGTGTCATGTAATTTTTTACTTACTTGTTTTAAGTAAAAAGAAAGGGAGGGTACCATACCCTCCCTTTTAGTTTGAATTGTTTTGTTCGTTCCGTTTTACAAATGACACATAATCGTTGATTTTGATTTAAAGAACTACAATAATTGACGAACAAATTGATCTTTTATTGGAACTATTATGGATGCATACGCAGCCGGATGGCTCTCTATTATTCCAACAGTAATTGCAATTTCTTTAGCATTACTGACAAAAGAAGTTTTCTCTTCGTTATTGATTGGAGTTTTCTCAGGAACCCTAATTTACTCTATGGGTAAAGGATTAGAGGATCCAGTCATTCGAACCATTGAGATTGGTTTTAATCTCATGGGTGAAAAGGTCGACTTCAATATTTTATTATTCTGCACTTTACTTGGAGCACTTGTTTACGTCCTTGGAATGTCCGGCGGAACTCGTAAGTATGGAGAAATCGCTCGCAAAAAAATTAAGAGTAGAAAATCCTCTATTCTTGCGACATGTGGCTTAAGTTTTGTCATCTTTATTGATGATTATTTCAATTGCTTAACCGTTGGTACCGTTATGCGTCCACTGACGGATTCTTATCGAGTATCTCGAGAAAAGCTTGCTTATATTATTGACTCCACCGCAGCTCCCTTGTGTATTATTGCTCCGATTTCATCCTGGGCTGCGGCCGTTGGCAGTAGCCTTAAATCAACAGGAGCCTTTGAAAGCGACTTCGCAGCCTTTATTGCAACCATTCCATACAACTACTACGCCCTCTTTTCTTTACTGCTTGTACTTTATATTTCTTGGACGAATCGCGATTTTGGCCCAATGAAACAAGCAGAAATACAGGCTTTAACACAAAAAGCTGAGGATGTTTCTTTATCTGACGAAGAAACAGTAAAACATAAACCGAGTACCCAAGGTACCGTTTGGGATATGTTGCTTCCTCTTTTCTCTTTGATTTTCTTTGCGGTTGTAGGATTTCTTTACGATGGTGGATATTGGGGTAAGGACTCACAGTATCATGATGTTATATCTGCTTTAGGTAACTGTTCTGCATCTAAGGTATTGATCTGGGCTTCTTTTGGCGCATTGGTAACCGCCTTTGTCATGTACATTCCTAGAAAAATCGTGAAATTTACAGACTTTATGGAAGGTGCTATTGAGGGCATGAAAGTCATGCTTCCCGCCAATATCATTTTGGTTTTAGCATGGACACTTTCTGGAGTATGTCGTGATTTACTTTTGACACAAAACTTTGTTGAAAGTTTTGTTGCAGGAAGTACAGGACTTGATGTTTTCCTCCCTGTTGTCGTATTTATCATCGCCGCCTTCTTAAGTTTTTCCACTGGTACCGCTTGGGGAACCTTTGGTATTTTGATTCCAATCGTTGTTCCTGTAGCCCAGTCGATTGATCCTACATTATTAATCGTTTCACTGTCGGCAACACTTGCAGGTTCTGTTTTTGGAGATCACTGTTCTCCTATTTCCGATACAACAATTCTTTCGAGTGCGGGAAGTAAATGTGCTCATGTTTCCCATGTTACAACCCAACTTCCTTATGCCTGGTTTGTCGCAACCTGTTGTTGTATTGGTTATTTAGTAGCAGGCTTTACTCAAGGCAGTTGGCTTCTTAGCTTCGGGGCTACTGCTTTAGTCTTTAGTCTGAGCCTTGCTTTCCTATGGAAAAAATCGTTTAACATTAAGCAGTACGAGTAAGTCATCGACTTTCAATAAAACAAACCATTTCTGATTACTAGATTTACATCAAGTCATTCAGGAATGGTTTATAACTTTTACCGTCTATTTTCTCTTCTCCACTCCCAAGGAGGCATCGGATTATTCTGAGACCATAGCCCTTTTCCTTCTTTACGAGCCATCTCTTCAGCTTCAATATACTTCTGTCTATCTGAAGGCGCTACGTCACGAAAATAACGTTTAAATGCCCAAGCCATGCCACGGCGAATTTGCTCAAGATTTAGATCTTTATCGTCTGCTAAAACCTTACCTACAATTCGACCAAAACCGTCTCGACGATCATATACAACAGTTACTTTATTACCCGCACTATAGATCTGTCTTCTGAGAGACTCGAGGCTTGCTTTTCCATACGATTGTTTAAATTCAGGAGCATCGATCCCTAAGAATCGAACTTTAGCCCTTTGGTTTTGAGAATCTATAACGGTAATCGTGTCTCCATCTGAAACTCGCAGGACTCGAGCTTCAAACTGAGCCGCTTGGACATTCGCTACAAAAGCTAGAAGAAAAATAAGAATATTAAAAAATTTCATTCTTTTTCCTAATTTCGACGCACTACAAAATGGGTAAATAATTTTTCCATACGGTTTAAAACCATTTTTTCAGGATAATCCATTTTCACCGGTTTTAAGCACAATTCCTTTTCAAGTCCCGGAGGTTGCCGATACAACTGTAATGCAAAGTTTTTTACACCTTTAAGATACAAATCCTCTGTTAGAGTCTCTAAATCGGTATTGGTTAGGTAATCAGGATGTGCCGTACAACGAGTCTCATAACTCACGCCAAACTCTAAAATCAATTCTAAAGAGGCAATGACTTTATGTGTTACATTATGACAGCGGGTAATTTTTTCGTACAGAATTGAATTTGATAAAGGGGCTTTAATATCTAAACCTACCCAATCTAAATAAGGTAGGCAACTCTTTAGACGATTAGGATAGACCCCACTGGTATGTAAACCAACTTTGTAATTTAAATCTTTGACTCGCTTCATCGCTACTGGCAAGGCAGAGTCTAGACAAGGTTCTCCACCACTAAACACCACAGCGTCAATTAAACCTTGTCTTTTTTGTAGAAAATTTTCAACACCTGCCCAAGGAATAAGCAAGGAGGTGTCTTCTAATGTTCTATGACGTAAATCCTGATTTTGGCAATACAAACAATTCCAGGGACATCCTTGAATAAAAACCACGGCAGAAATACAACCAGGATAATCAATGGTTGTAAATCTTGTAACCGCTCCAATTCTTAGACTATCAAGCGATGAATCCCGAAGTTCTAAATCCATTTAATGCAACGCTGTCAAAAACAAAAGCCAATCGAAATATTTTATGTTTTTATTGATTTTCGATGGTTTGTTGACGTTCTTTTTCAGCAATTAATTCCGCATCACACAACGGACAGAACTCGTGGTCACCTGCAATATATCCATGCTTTGGACACACAGAGAACGTCGGAGTAATAGTTATATAAGGCAAACGGAAACGTTCTAAAGCACGTCTAACAATATCACGACAAAGTTCCGGCGATGAAATCGCTTCATTCATATACAAATGTAAAACCGTTCCACCCGTATACTTTTTCTGCAAATCCTCTTGCATTTCCAGTGCTTCAAACGGATCATCCGTATAGTTCACAGGTAATTGAGAACTATTAGTGTAGTACGGGTGGGTAGGTGTTCCAGCTTGAATAATTTGAGGAAAACGTTTTTTATCTTCTTTAGCAAAACGGTACGTCGTTCCCTCTGCTGGCGTTGCTTCAAGGTTGTACATATGGCCGGTCTCTTCTTGAAACTGAACCATCCTTTCACGAATGTGGTCCAACATTTTTGATGCAAACTGATGTCCCCAATCATCCGTAATATCGTGTTCATCTTGTGTGAAATTACGAATCATCTCGTTAATGCCATTGACACCAATAGTTGAGAAATGATTACGTAAGGTCCCTAGATATCGACGAGTATACGGGAAAAGTCCCTGATCCATGTGACGTTGGATCACCTTACGCTTAATTTCAAGACTATTCTTCGCCAATAACAGAAGATCATCTAAGCGATCAAAAAGGCCCTTTTCATTTTTCGCAAATACATAACCTAAACGTGCACAGTTAATCGTGACCACCCCCAGAGATCCAGTTTGCTCGGCAGAACCGAATAACCCATTACCTCGCTTGAGCAACTCACGCAAGTCCAGTTGCAATCGGCAACACATAGAACGAATCATGTTCGGTTTTAATTCCGAATTGATAAAGTTCTGGAAATATGGCAGACCATAGCGAGCGGTCATTGTAAAAAGAAGTCTTGCGTTTTCTCCATCCCAATCGAAATCAGGGGTCATGTTATAAGTCGGAATTGGGAAGGTAAACACTCTTCCTTTTGCATCACCCTTGAGCATCACTTCGATATATGCTCGGTTGATCATATCCATCTCTTTTTGCAACTCACCATAAGTGAAGTCAACTTCTTGACCACCAACAATAGGATGTTGACTACGGAGATCTTCTGGACAAACCCAATCAAAAGTTAGATTCGTAAATGGAGTCTGTGTACCCCAACGACTTGGAACATTAAGGTTATAAATAAGTTCTTGAATACACTGATACACCTCCTCATACTCGAGGTCGTCAAGACGAATGTACGGTGCCAGGTAAGTATCAAAGGAACTAAAAGCTTGAGCTCCAGCCCACTCGTTTTGCATCGTGCCTAAAAAGTTCACGATTTGACCGATTGCACTACTAAGATGTTTAGGTGCTCCTGCTTCGACCTTACCCGGAACACCATTTAAACCTTCATTCAAAAGCGTTCTTAAAGACCATCCAGCGCAATAACCAGAAAGCATATCGAGATCATGAATGTGCAAATCAGCATCTCGATGAGCCCGACCAATTTCTGCTGGATATACATGAGACAACCAATAATTGGCTACCACTTTTCCAGATACATTCAGAATGAGGCCTCCTAAAGAATAACCTTGGTTCGCATTTGCATTAACTCGCCAATCGAGCTGTTGCAAATACTCATTCATTGAACTTTCAACATCGATCAAAGTGTGTCGTGTATCACGAACTTTGGCTCTTTGTTCACGATAAACAATATAGGCTCGAAGCGTTTTGAAAAAACCAGCTTTAAAAAGCGTTTTTTCAACAGCATCTTGAATCTGTTCAACGGTAGGAGTGGTTATGTTCAACTCACGTAAGCGGTCAATAACGTCTCGTTCCGTAAGTTGGTTAGCTAACACAGCATCAAATTCGGCGGTAACCTTACCTGCCTTTTCCAAGGCGGCTGCAATTTTTCGAGAATCAAAAACTACAACGCTTCCGTCACGTTTGATAACGTGCAAAGGCAATCTATTTACCGAATTCATTAGCCAGCCCCTCTCTCAAATACAGTACGAAAATATTCTGCCTGTCAAAGATACAGAAAATTGACCAACTATACCACTAAACTTTGTGTTCATTATTTGTACAAACCACCACATTAAGTACCGATTAATCAAGAAATTGTGGTTCTTATAAATTAACAAGCTTTCTTTCTGATCAATGAGTTGGCACTAAAGCATTGGGATTAACGGCGAAGTAATTCCACTCATAAAGACACAATATCTAGTTTTAAAAAGACTTATAGGTGTTTATTCTCGTATCGCACATCAACGAAAAGCAGTATAGCCACAACTGAAGCGTGAATATGTAAAATTACGATTCCTCAGGAATCGATAAAAATGCGTTATACAAATCTAACTACAGCAAAAACACCGATCTGTCTTGCCATTTACGGTTGCAGTTCATTAGAAAAAGTATCTGATTTTATTAATAAAAATCAGTCGTATACTGACGCTATTGGTGCTCACTTTACAAGTGGACAACTAGCGGGGCAATATGCTTTTGAGCAGGTTAAATTGGATCGTAAGGGATACGATACTCGCAGATTACAAAAATATTTATCTTTTCTCGCCGATTCCGGAGCCCTTTTTTCTAACGACGAAGCCTTAGCTCATGCAGATGAATTGATTAATCAATTCACAGCTGATTTTGGTCACGATGAAGACGGAGATGCGACATTTCGTATAAAAGCTCAAAGTTTCCGATTAAAAAAGTATGATTGCCAAGCACTTTGGGAACGAGTTAGACAAGCTACAGTAGTACTAAGTAATATTTCACGTGAAAATCTACAAGAAGAATTCGAAGAGGAACAGGATACTTTTAATGACGAAATCCTTGATTTCCGTCTTTCATTCAAACTGTACGACCCTCAACAAGAAGAATTTGCCACACTATTTCAATATGTCACGATTGATGAAGGACGTATCCTTGTTGAAGATTTTGTAGATTATGACTTTTCTGAGTATCCCAACTTTCATGACGAATCTCAAACCATGCAAGTTTTGATTGAAAAAATTGCTACTTCCAATCGAAATGAGTGTGTTTCAACGGTTTATCGTTATGTAGTAGAACAGGGAATTAAACTTTCAGGAAACAATACTCCTCTTACATCTTTTTCTGTAGAGACAGAGCCCTTTTGGTCGTACAATACGGCCCAAGTAGCGGTAAAACCATAGGTGATTGTAAGGCTCATTCCCTTTGTTTTATGAGCCTTTCCTAATGAAGATTAACTTATCGCGTGTTTAGTTTTTTCTTTTTAAAAGGATATTTTTGATGTCATCACTGCATAGTCATGCTACTAAAGAAGATATTCAAAAACTCAATGTCCTACCGGAACTTATTTCTCACCATTTAGTCAAACGAGGTGATTTGCCTGCGGTCAGTGAATATGTCAGCAAAGAAAGGAAATGGCATACACTTAGTTTCAAACAACTTCATGGATTAAGTGAACGTTGGGCAAAAGCGTTTATTTATTCTGGTCTTCAAAAAGGTGACCGCGTAGCCATGTTGCTACCTAATTCTATTGGTGCGGTTGCTTTTGACCAAGGAGCGTTACAAGCTGGTCTTGTACCAGTTCCTTTGCACATCATCGATACTCCTTCAAATTGTGCCTATATTCTGCAAAACAGTGAAGCCAAAGTTTTAGTTACTTTGAACCGTGCTCGTTGGCACTCGATTAGAGATGCTATGTCTGCAGAAGCTTTAACAAATTTGAAGCTGGTGATTTATCTTGAAGATGATAATGAAGCGGATCCGAATATTCGTATCCAAAATGTCAATACATGGCTTGATCAAGCGTCAAATAGTTCTGTTCAATTAGAACCACCTACTCCTGAAGATTTAGCCTGTCTGATTTATACGTCTGGTACAACCGGAAAACCTAAAGGCGTTATGTTAACTCACAGAAACGTTATGAGTGATATCCATGCGCTTTTGGATAATATTTGTCCTGACCCAACCGATATCTGGTTATCCTTTTTACCGCTTTCACATATGTTTGAAAGAACGACCAGTTACTACATTGGTCTAGGTTTAGGTAATCACGTCTATTTCAGCCGAGGTGTCGCACATTTGGTTGAGGAATTAAGAACCGTTCAACCGACGATTTTGATGTCTGTTCCTCGTGTTTACGAAAAAATTTACAGCAAAATTCAAGAGCAAGTTCGCTCTAAAGGCCCGTTTATTCAGTGGCTTTTTAAAAATGTTGCTGAATGTGGTTTCCGTCGCTTCTGTAAAAACAATCAATTAGCAGTTGAATCCGGTGGTATTTCTGCGTTGTTTGATCCACTACTGAATTTTGTATACGATCGAAGCATTCGTAAGAAAGTTATGAGTAGCTTTGGTGGAAGACTTCGTATTGCGGTTTCAGGCGGAGCCGCTCTGAACCAAAACACCGCCAGAATGCTCATTGGCTTAGGCCTTGAAATCTATCAAGGCTATGGTATGACCGAGACTTCTCCGATCATCTCAGTAAATAAAATCGGAGCCAATCATCCTGAAACCGTAGGTTTGATCTTGAATAACGTCGAAGTTCGACTCGGGGACATGGACGAACTCTTAGTTCGTGGTCCTCAAGTCATGAAGGGTTATTGGAAGCGTCCAGAAGATACCGATAAAGTTCTTGATTCTGAAGGTTGGTTAGCAACTGGAGATCAAGTTGATATCCTTCCAGGTAACTATTTAAGAATTAAAGGACGCATTAAAGAAATCATCGTCACTTCTACAGGAGAAAAAATTGCTCCGGTTGACGTGGAACAGGCAATTGAGTGTGATCCACTATTTTCTCAAGTTATGGTAGTTGGAGAAAATCGCCCCTTTGTCTCTGCTGTCATCTCTTTGAACAAAGAGGAATGGAAAACCCTTGCAAATAGCCTAGCCCTAGATGCTTCTAATCCTGATACTCTTCAGAGTAAAGTTGTTAAAAACGCAATATTGCGTCGAATTAAACGAGCCGCAAAAGATCTGCCTCAGTACGGCGTACCACGAGCGACTCACTTATCTTTAGAGCCTTGGACCATTGAAAATAATTTACTGACTCCAACCTTAAAGTTAAAGCGAAAGAATATTGCGCAACATTATGAACAAGAGATCAATGACTTATATAAGAACTTTGGAAAGTAATAATTATGTCCACTGATATGCCACAGACTAATTTCAAAGTTATTCCAGATTTTCTAAAAAATTCGGTAAAAGAGCATCCGAATGGACATGCTTTTTCTGAGTGGGATGAACACAGTAAAAGCTGGATCGATTACACATGGGAAACATTCAATCAAATAGTTGATACCTGGAGAAAAGCCTTCTGGCATACCGGTCTAAAGAAAGGAGATCGGGTTGCTATTTTGCTTCCCAATAGTGTCAACGCCGCTCTGTGCGACATGGCCGTTTTAGGTAATGCCTTAACGCCAGTACCCTTGCACGCCGTTGATACACCTAAATCTAGTGCCTTCATCATTAACGATTCTGAATCAAAGTTATTGTTTGTTCCTAAGGCACTTCGTTGGAATGCTATTGCTTCCCATGAATCCAATTTCCCTCATTTGAGAGAAGTGATTGTTATTGACAATGATCTTTCAAATACAGAAAACAGTCCCGTTCCGGTAATCACACTAGAAGATTGGTTAAAACGCGCTGAAAACGGCGAAACGCCAACCGACTATCCAGAAGAATCCGACTTAGCTGCGATTGTTTACACCTCCGGTACCACTGGAAAACCCAAGGGCGTCATGTTAAGTCACAAGAACGTTGTCAGTAACGTTAAAGACTGCGACGTTTTTATGAAAATTCAACGTGATGACGTCTTCCTTTCATTCCTTCCGTTCTCTCATACCTTTGAAAGAACCGTTGGTTACTATCTACCTACGATGAAGAGTGCTCATATTGTCTTCTCTCGTGGTGTTTTGAATTTAGCTGAGGATTTAAAGACAATTCGTCCTACTGTTTTCATTTCGGTTCCTCGAATTTTCGAGCGCTTCCAATCTCGATTGGAAGAATATTTCATTAAGGCCGAGATCAAAACTCTTGCGGATTATGCGGTTGATATTGGTTGGAGACGATTCTGCCATCAAAATGGCTTGGAAGTTCCAGAATCCAACTTCTCTGATACCGATTCTATTGCTTGGACAGCTCTGAAAAATCAGGTTGTTAAACCTTTGCATGATCTTTTTGGTGGACGCTTACGTTTATCGATCGTAGGGGGAGCCGCCCTATCCAACAAGTTGGGACGTTTTTACTGCGCTCTTGAATTACCGCTATATCAAGGATACGGGCTAACAGAATCCTCTCCAGTGATTTCCTTAAATAAGGAAGGCTATAACAACCCGATTACAGTCGGTCAGCCACTCCCAAGTATGGAAGTGCGTATTGGTGAGAAAGACGAGTTACAAGTTCGTGGTCCAACCGTCATGCAAGGTTATTGGAATCGTCCTGATGCAACTAAAGAAGCCTTTACGGAAGATGGTTGGTTAAGAACGGGTGACCAGGCCGATCTCTTTGATACAGGACATATTCTTATCAAAGGTCGTATTAAAGAAATTATCGTTACTTCGACTGGTGAAAAAATTGCACCTCAGGATTTGGAATTAGCGATCCAAGCAGATTCTTTATTCGATCAAGCAATGGTTGTTGGTGAAAATCGTCCATTTATCACTTGTTTGACGGTTATTAACGAGGATGAATGGAAGCGTCTTGCGAACGAATTTGGAGTTGATCCAGACAACGATGAGATTTTGTTACGTCGTGATATCCGTATGGCTGCTCTCAAACGCATTAAGAAAGCATGTTCTAAGTTCCCTCAGTATGGTGTACCTAGAAATGTCATCTTACTCAGAGATCCGTGGACAGTTGATAATGGTTGCCTTACCGTAACCATGAAGTTGCGTCGTAAGATTGTGGCTGAAAAATTAAAAACATTAATCGAATCTTTATATTCCACACCACAAGCCAACTAAAAATTAAGGACCTCGTTGAAACGATCTTTCAGTGAGGTCCTTTGTCTTTTGAATCCTCTGAAAAGATTAAATTTCTGAGGATTTTTCATTTTCAATTCGAGATAAGCGATGTGCTTGTTCGAGAACAATTTTTTCTAACTTTTCAATGCGTTTTACATAGGGATCCACTTCATCGGCCACTACGCCGTAAGCCGCATAGCGCACATGCATCTTTGGATCCTGCTGAGCAAGACTTTCTTTCTCATTAGGAGTGACTTCTTCAGTATTTTTCTTCTTATTCTTATCCACGATTCGAGCCGGATTACCTACAGCCGTTGAATTAGGAGGCAATGGTTTAATCACAACGGCATTACTACCAATTCGACAGTTATCCCCAACGGTAAAGGAGCCTAAAATTTTAGCTCCTGCTCCAACAATACAGTTCTTACCTAAGGTAGGATGTCGTTTTGTACCTTCGGCTAAAGAAGTTCCACCAAGCGTAACTCCGTGGTAAATAGTACAATCATCCCCCACCTCAGCAGTTTCACCGATCACAACCCCCATACCGTGGTCGATTAAAACACGACGACCAATCTTCGCCGCCGGGTGAATCTCAATTCCCGTTAAAAAGCGAACCGTCTGGGAAACCCAACGAGCCAATACCGGCCAATTCGCCATCCACAATTTATGGGCAATACGATGCCCAATGATTGCGTGCAATCCTGGATAACAAAGCAAAACTTCCCAACGGGAATGAGCGGCAGGATCTCTTTCGTAAATACTATTAACTTCTTCTTTGAGTTGTTCAAACATTTAAACAATACCCTTCCTTTTCATTTCCGACAGATTCTATCGGAAATTTTATTCCCGTGGCGATATTTTTTTGGACAAATAATCGCCGCGCAGATTCCGCGCATTAAATCCACCTCAATTTGCGTAGGTTCTGCTCGACTAAACATCTGTCGAAGTCGTTGCATCATAAATTTAGGTTTTTCCGGGTCTAAGGCACCACACGAAATTAAAGCTTCTTCCAAATGCTGGAAGAAACCATTTAAGCTTTCGTGAGTTGCTGGCGCATCCTTGTCAAATCGAATGGCATGAGCATCCAATTGAGAACCACGAAGGGTTACCTGTAATTGGTAAGCTGCGACTTGCACAGCCTGTGCTAAATTTAAAGAATCACATTTTGGATTTGCTGGAATGGCTACGCACATCTGGCATTGCTGAATCTGTTCATTCGTAAGACCACTACGTTCAGTACCAAAAACAAGCGCAATATCAGCGCTACCTTCACGAAGCATATGGCTTTGCATATCTTCTGTTGCTTCGATAATGCCTTTAATAGGGGGGCCAAACTCGCGATCGTAGCCGGTCATCGCATAAGCCTTTGTAACCCCTACGAGGGCTTCCTCTAAACTACTAACACAGCGACTACTTTCCAAGATGTTGACGGAATGCGTTGCAAAGGCAATAGCTTCTGGATGAGTTCGGTATTGAGGTTCTTGAGGATTAACAACCCATAGCTCAGAGAATCCCATTGTTTGGATTGCTCTAGCAGTTGCACCAATGTTACCAGGGTGGCCAGTATCCACTAAAATAAAGCGAATACGCGGTGATTGTTCAATGAAGTTCATTGCCTTGTCTCATGCGCTAAAATAACGAATTCTATTAGTTTACGTCAAAGGCGGGTAAGCTTCCTGCCTGGTTTAATAACAGAGGTTTGAATATGGCAACTAAGCCCGCAGGCAGAAGCGATGCAAAGAAAGCTGAAAAAACAGTAGCACGCAAATCTGCAACAAAAGCCGATAAGGTAGCTAAACCAAAACACAACCGTCCAGCTCCTTCTCAGCCATCTTATAACGATGGTATGTTAAATATCGCCATCAAGGCCGCTCGTATCGCCGGCAATATTCAATTAAGAGCTTTGCTTGAAAGCGAATCCCTTGAAATCCGCTCCAAAGCTACGGGTGACTTTGTTACTCAAGTCGATAAGCAATGCGAAGAAGCCATCGTTGATGTCATTTCTAAAGCATTCCCAGATCACGGCTTTATCGGTGAAGAATTAGGTCAGCAAGGAAATCCTGATGCGGAATACCGTTGGATTATTGATCCATTGGACGGAACAACCAACTTCATTCACGGTATCCCACAGTTTGCTGTTTCCATTGCTTGTATGAAAGACAATAAGCTCATCCATGCAGTTGTTTACGATCCAAGCAAAAATGAACTCTTTACAGCAACTCGCGGTAAAGGCGCTACATTAGACAATCGTAGAATCCGTGTTTCAAATCAAAGTATGATGAAAAACGCTTTGATTGGCACAGGCTTCCCGTTTAGAAGTGATGCTGATTACGAAGCCTATATGCCGGTTATGAAGAACGTAATGCAGGCTACAGCAGGTGTTCGTCGTCCGGGCGCAGCTTCCCTTGACCTGTGTTGGGTTGCATGTGGTCGATATGATGCCTACTGGGAAGCTGGTCTTAAGCCATGGGATATGGCTGCTGGTGCCCTCATCGCATTGGAAGCGGGTGCATTCGTCACAGACTTCGAAGGTAACGATGGCTACTTGAATAGTGGCAATATCATTGCCGGAACACCTAAGATTTTTACGCCTCTTTTCGCATTGATTAATAAGAAATAAGATCAAAGGCTCAAAAAATAATTAGGTTAAAACGAATGGTTTCTTCTCTTCAATCGACTGAAATGGATGACGAATTTGCAGCATATCCGCCGGCAATGCGTCAGTTTCTTCAAATAAAAAAAGAACATCCGAATCTTCTATTGCTCTATCGCATGGGAGATTTCTACGAAACATTCTTTGAAGATGCAGAAACCGTTCATCATTTATTGGGTTTAACCTTAACCTCTCGATCGGGATCCGCTTCAAACGGCAATCGGATCCCGATGGCCGGTATTCCTCATACGACTTTAGATCAGTATTTAGTTCGTTTAGTTAAACACGGTCTAAGTGTTGGTATTTGTGAACAAGTTGGCACTCCTGGTAAAGGAGTTATGCAACGTAAGCTAGCACGTATTATCACGCCAGGCACCCTAACAGATGATGGTCTGATGAGTGAACGGCGTGACTGCACGTTGTTGGCGATTTGTCCGGCTAAAAACGAAGAATGTCTTGGGATTTCCTGGATGACTATTTCTTCTGGCAGTTTTTGTGCAGAAGAAATTAGTGCTGATGCATTAAATAACGAATTAGCCAGAATTGCTCCTGAAGAAATTCTAATTCCAGATAGTTGGAAAGATGAAGCTTCACGAATCATTGCTCATCCTACGATTACAACACTACCGGATTGGAATTTTGACTTCATCCGTTCTGAGAAAAAACTCAAAAAACAATTTAACACGGCTTCCTTGATTTCTTTCGGTATCGCTGAAAGTGAAGTCATGGTCAAGGCCGCTGGCGTCGTCCTCGAGTACGCTAGTACCACGCAGTGCACAGAACTCCCCCACATCACGTCGATTACCTGTGAGAATACCTCCGATAACTTAGGTCTAGACATTTCAACAAGGCGTAACCTTGAAATCTGTCAGACCCTTCGAGGTGAAACAGACAATACTTTATTTTCTGTCTTAGATCACTGTACGACAGCTATGGGAAGCCGAAAACTACGAACTTGGCTCGATACGCCGAGTCGACATCAGGAAGAAGCTACCCGACGCCACGAAACTATCCGTGCGTTATTAAACAATATTTCCCTGTTGCACACCTACCGGGAACGGATGCGTTCGATTCCAGACTTTGAACGTACCGCAACCCGAATTGCATTAAGATCGGCTCGCCCAAGAGAATTAGCTTCTCTACGGGATGCTTATTCGAATCTTTTGTATCTTGCTTCATACGCAAAAGAACTCGGTACGGAGTTGTCGACAGAAGTCGCTAATGACTTACCTATTCCCGAAGCCTTATATTCGCTTTTATCTCGTTCTATTATGGCTGAGCCTAGCGTTAACATTCGTGATGGTGATGTCATTGCTAAAGGCTACAACGAAGAACTCGATCAATTACGTGAGCTTAGAGACCATAGTGGGAGCTTACTCATTGAGTTTGAAGCTCGTGAACGAGAAACAACGGGAATACAAAATCTAAGAGTCGAATTTAATTCGGTACACGGATACTATATCGAAGTCAGCAAGGGACAAATTGATAAAGTTCCGGACCACTACCGAAGACGCCAAACTTTAAAAAATGTCGAACGCTATATCACACCTGAACTAAAAGCTTTTGAGGATAAAGCTATTAGTGCACAAGAGCGTTCTAAATCTCTCGAAAAACAGTTATATGCTGAAGTCTTGGATCAATGCAGTAACTATTGTTCCATTCTTCTAGCTTCGGCTAAAGCGGTTAGTACTCTAGATGTTTTATCCGCCTTTGCTTTACATGCGGATACGTTCCGTTGGGTACAACCTGTTTTTAGTAAATTCCCAGGTCTTTCAATTAAAGAAGCTCGACACCCCGTCGTTGAACGTAGTTTGGAAAATTACGTACCAAATGATTGTGATTTATCGCCCAATCGACGACTTCTGATCATAACTGGGCCCAATATGGGTGGTAAATCCACTTATATGCGTTCTATTGCTCTGATTACCTTATTGGCATACTGTGGAAGTTTTGTGCCAGCAGAATCTGCCTTAATCGGTCCAATAGATAAGATATTGACTCGAATTGGCGCATCTGATGATCTAGTCAGAGGACTTTCAACATTCATGGTTGAAATGACCGAAACTGCTTCGATCCTTAGACAGGCAACGGAAAATAGTCTGGTTCTAATGGATGAAATTGGCCGAGGTACATCCACTTATGATGGTCTGTCATTAGCTGTTTCTATCGCTGACGAACTAGCCACTGAGCGAAAGTGTTTAACTCTTTTCGCAACTCACTATTTTGAAATCACGCAACTTGAAACGGTGATTCCACAGGTGGCCAATGTCCACGTCGCTGCGACCAACACACAAAAAGACATCGTATTTTTACACGAAATTCAACCCGGTCCTGCAAATCAAAGCTACGGTATTGCTGTTGCACGACTTGCTGGTGTACCACAACCTGTGATCCGTAAAGCTCGAAAAATTCTCAAAGATTTAGAAAATAAAGCGCTTCAAAACGGTACTCAACAACTAGACCTTTTTGCGTATAAAGAGACAAAAGAAGTGCCCCAAGAGGTTCAAAAGGACGTTATTCGAGAACGAATTCTTGAACTTAATTTGGATGATATGACTCCAAGACAAGCTTGGGAGCTTCTATATAATTTACAAAAAGAAGTGTCCCAGTTAGATTAATTCAATTCTGATTTTTTAAAGTTCTGGGGAACTTCTAAGAAATTTTGGAATGAATCGTCTTTATCCATCAGTTCAATTTCTTCTGGACTGACGACTTCGACTTTCAGGATCTTAATTTCCGCAACCAATCCCATTCCAGCTAATGGATGATTTCCATCTAATATGATTTTATCGTCCGTAACATCCGTTATTGTGTAGATACGACCATCTGAAACCATTCCAGGAATTCCTTCTACTTGCATACCTGGTTCAACGTGATCACCTAATAAATCACTGTCAATAATCTGCAACAGCTCAGGATCATAGTCACCAAATGTGGTTTCTGGTTCCAAGTGAAGACAGAGTTCTTCGCCTACTTTTTTACCTAACAAAGACTTTTCAATAACAGGAAGAATATCTTCGTGCCCAATTAATACAGGAATGCCCTCTTCTTCGGTTTCATACAAAACAACACCTTGCATATCGGATAACTTGAGGTACAACCAAGAAAGGGTATCCGTTTTGACTGTTGATTTCTTTTCTTTCATATCAATCTTCGTCTTTATTGAATAAAAAGGTTTTAAACGAAAAAATCCGTTCGTGATTCTACACTGAACGGATTTTTTCTATTAGATACTTCTTATCGAACTTGTTCTTGCAGTAAGTTCAAAATGCGAGAAATCGTGTTCAATGGATCTACATCAGCACTATCGGGTTCTGCTGTAACCGTTGTCTGATTATCCGCTGTCTGAGAAAGGATGACTCGATAAAGCGGAGCTTCTACAGCCTTATCCTTACCGAACCAACGACTAAAGATACCTTCATCATTACGTTTCTTCACTTCGTATTCTGGATCTAAGTAACGAATGTAATAAATACCTCTAGAACGATCACGGTCTTCAATGTTAAAGCCCACACGATCTAAACCAACACCAACACGTCTCCAGGCACGATCAAAAGATTCATCGATTTCTAAAGCCGTGGTCTTTCCGTCTGTATCTTTGATTTCCTTGCTGACGTATACGGGTTGAGTTGATTCAAAAACGGTCGTATCAATTTCTTCACGAGTCTTTTGCTTTGGATTAAATTCGTTTTCTAATCTCAAAGACAAGCGAGTCAACATTTCTGCTTCCAATTCTGGATCGGAAGGAGCAGGTTGCCAAGCTGTTTGTTCTTCGCGACTGCTAGTGTAAACCTCAATCATTCGACGGTTAGTCACGTAGATATCGGTACCACCCTGCTCGTTGCGTTCTAAACGAGTACGGTAAAGATCACGCTCACCAGTAGAGTAAACAGCATCCAAAACCTTACCTAAAGTAGCACGAATGATGTCTTGGGGTAAATTCGCTTTATTTTCTGCCCAATTTGTCTCCATAATGCCTGCTCGGGCATCTTCTTTAACCACTTGTAAACCAACAGATGGCCAGAAGTCCAGTACTGCATTCCAAACAGCTTCTGGAGCAAGATTACACTGAATATAACGTTCGTTGCCATCTTTTACGATCTTAGCAACAACGGTTCCGGGTAAAACTTGAACGGACTGCTCTTCTGTTTGCATCCCCGCTGCGGTCTTTCTCGCTTCTTCAATTTCTGCTACTTCGTTTGCAGTAACAACTTTGGGTTTGTTTGGAACCTGGAAACGCTCATCCATCGGCAACTGAGAAAGATCCGGTGGAATTTCCAACGGAGCACGAGTGGTAGTCGTTTCATACTGAATTTTTTCATCAGTAAAATTAGAACCCAGGTACGAACAACCTGTCATCAGTGTGGATGCAACGGCAACCACAACTATACGAAGAGGGAATTGACCCATTGTTAATTACTCCAAACCCATTTATTGGGTTCATTTAAAACAAAATTATCGGCAGTAAGCATTCTAGCCGATACTGCCGATTTTTTTCTACATAATTTAATTAAATACTGCCGGCAATTTGAAGTGCCAATTCAACTTGTTCACGTTTGCCCGGATCCAATGGAACCAGCGGTAAACGAATACCACCCTGGATCAAACCCATGCGCTGTAATGCCCACTTAGGTGCCACAGGATTTGGCTCACAGAAAAGATTCTTGTGTAGTGGCATTAAACGATCGTTAATAGCACGAGCACCCATCACATCGTTATTAAATGCGAATTCACACATATCAGCCATTAAGCGAGGAGCCACATTGGCTGTTACGGAAATAACACCGTCTCCACCCATTAACATCAGGGCCAGTGCAGAATCATCGTTTCCACTATAAACCGCAAATTGACGATCCTTAGGTAAGCGACTCAACAGATCCGCCGCTCTTCCTAGATCCCCAGTTGCATCCTTTAAACCCACGATACCTGGGATTCGAACCAAACGTAAAATTGTTTCGTTCTTTAAATCAGCAACTGTACGTCCTGGTACGTTGTATAAAATCATTGGCAGATCAACGGCTTCTGCAATTGCCTTAAAGTGTTGATATAAACCTTCTTGAGTTGGCTTATTGTAGTAAGGCGTTACCTGCAGGCTCGCCGCAGCCCCAACCGAACGTGCATACTCCGTCAATTCAATCGCTTCACGAGTGGAATTACTACCGGTTCCAGCAATGATCGGAATACGCCCATCCGCTGCTTCCACTGCGACTCGAATCAACTCTTTGTGTTCATCAAAATCAACTGTAGGACTTTCACCGGTTGTACCAACCGACACAATCGCACTTGTACCACCAGCAATCTGTAATTCGATCAAATTACGATAAGACTCATAATCGATCGATCCATCTTCAAACATAGGAGTGACTAACGCCACAATACTGCCACGAATCATCATTAACCTCCATGGACCTTATTTCTGATTTATCCATTGTAACTACAGGCAAATCATCGTGCGAGATAATGGATACAAAGCGTTACGAAAGCGTATCCAGTCTGACCGTAAAGTCCCCTCTATGCACCGATAACTATAGCCATTTGTTACTTTTTATCTGTTTTGTCAGTTTATCGACTTTTCTCTCATTTTTATAGGAAAAAATTAACTACCCAAATACCAAACTGCAAAAATGGTCTCATAATCCACGAGAGCATTCCGGTCATAATCAGGGCAATCAAAATCCACATTCCGTATGGTTCAATTCGAGAGTACTGCCATGCTAGACCGTTAGGCAATAAACCTATCAAAATACGTCCACCGTCTAATGGAGGAATCGGAATGAGGTTCAAGGCCATAAAGATCAAATTGATTTTGATACCAGCCGAACATACTTCAAAAACAAATCGTTCTTGGATACCTAATGAAAAACAAATCTTGAGTAAGAATAACCAAAGGCAAGCTTGGAATAGATTTGAGGCGGGACCGGCTACCGCAATCCAAACACTACTTCTTTTAGGATTTCGTAATAAACGGAAGTTGACGGGAACCGGTTTAGCCCAACCAAAAATAATTCCCCCTAAGCCACTCACAGAACTCATCAATAGCATGGCAAGTGGAACTAGGATTGTTCCAATTGGGTCAATATGCTTGACTGGATTGAGCGTTACTCGACCTAACATCCAGGCGGTATTGTCCCCAAAGTACCGAGCTACATAGCCGTGAGCCGCCTCGTGCAACGTAATCGCAAAAATCAACGGTAACGCATAGACCGTGATAACTTGAATCACATATTCCATATCGTACTTCTATCTATTTTTTTATCCCAGTTAATAATTTACGAAACCTCTATTCCATCAACAGTACCAAGACCTTGACGAACGATAGTCGGTTCATCACCAGAAAAATCGATCACTGTTGTATCAGCAGTACCACACTCACCCTCATCCAAAATAAAGGCTAAGTGATCACCAATTCGATCTTGAATTTCCCAGGCTTGAGTCATTGGAACCGATTCCCCTGGCATAATCAAAGTCGTACCAACAAGAGGTTCTTCGATCTTTTCTAAAAGAGCTTGTAAGACTCTGTTATTAGGAACACGAAGTCCAATCGTTTTTTTCGATGGATGCATTAAACGCTTTGGAACTTCACGAGTTGCTTCGAAAATAAACGTATAAGGCCCTGGCGTAAGACGCTTGGCTAAACGATACCCCTCATTATTAACTCGAGCTAAGTGGCTCATTTGGCTCAACGAACTACAAAGCAATGTAAAGTGCTTCTTTTGATCGAGTTGTCGAATTAAACGAATTTTATCCAGCGCTTCTTTGTCACCAATCCGGCATACTAACGAGTAGCTTGAATCGGTCGGCACCGCCGCGATCTCTCCACTTTGCAATAGCTTAACCGCCTGCTCAATCCGATGTGGCTGAGGGCTATCTGGCATAACTTGTAATATGTATCCCATCTTAATTTTCCTAATTTTTTGTTGATTCTACAGCAGGCAATTTAAAAGCGATGCCAAACTGGGACTAGAGTCTCTGGCAGACTTAATTGACATCCAGGCATAAACTTTGATGCACGTGAATGAAAGTCGCTTCCACTAGATGCCTCGAAGCCTTCTTCAAATGCAATTTTTGTAAATTTTGATACATCCGATGCATTGTGGCTTCCAGAACAGACCTCAATGGCAATACCACCAGAGTTCTTAAATTCATCTAACAACTCTTGCAAAGCCCACTCTTCTAGTTTATAGCGTCCGGGATGCGCCAGCACCGGAACACCACCTGCCTGCAAAATCACCTGAACTGTCTCTTTAATTTTGTTTTGAGTACAAGGTACATAAGCTGGACACTGATCTCCAAGCCATTTATCAAAGGCTTCTTGGTGTGTTTTAACAAAGCCTTGAGCAATCATCCAGTCAGCAAAATGTTTTCTAGAGATTAAATTAGGATTCGTAACGGCAGATTCAAGTCCTTCCCAGGCACCCGGCATACCTAAATTGGACAAAATGGATGCCATTTTTTGAGCTCTTGATTTACGATCACTACGAATCTTTTCTAAGAACTCTATTAAAAACGTATTTTCTTGATCGAAATTTAAGCCTACAACATGAATTGAACGAGATCCCCAATTAGCTGTGATTTCAACCCCAGGAATAAATTTAATGCCGGCTTTTTCTGTTGCCTCTTTCATTAAAGCTAAACCAGCAATTTCATCATGATCGGTTAATGAAAGAATCTGCACTCCTTGTTTTTTCGCAAGGGCTACTAAATCGGAAGGCATTAATGAACCATCGGAATAACAAGAATGCGTATGTAAATCAACTAATTCCATTTGTGATTATTTTCTCTATTATTTCCGTCGTTAGGTTAATTTGATTTTTCTCACTGAAAACGAAACTTTATTCTAATTTCATTAGTCTCAATGGAAACGAAACAACCTCATTTTTGCAAGCTAGCATCATAACCTAGAGACAATCCCTTATCGATAGGTCTTAGCGACTTTTCTTAGTTTACGGATGGTCTTACCTCTCAAGTTCGCAATGTAGGCCATATCTCGCATACCGCGAGCACGAAGGTACTCTTCGGCTTCTGCTTCCGAGTCTTTGTAGAGTTTCTCGTATTCAGCCCAACTCTCAGCGATTTCTTCAGGCGTGGCTTCTGCGGGCATATCCTGCTAGGTGTCTTTGGCCTTCGATTAAGTCGGTTCTACCTTTTAGGTCCTGAATCAGATTGATTCGCATATCTAAGAACAAATGACCAAATTCGTAAAGTATGGTGGACTGATCCGTATCTACCCAACGAATTATCGTTCTTAAATCGGGTAGGTAATCTCTCTTATTCTCTTGTCCTAGTTTGTCCTTTCGTTCTACAATATCCGCATTGGACGTTAGGCCTATCGCTCTTTCTGAGCGGTAATCATAGCCGTGTACCTGTGAAGTATGCAGACTCGTTAAACTAGGTGGAGGGAGGGTCCCACCAGCGGCGGTCGTAGCGTCCTTTCCTTCTTTCTGGGCATTAGCTCTATTCTTCTCTAGCCAAGCGTTGTACGATTTCTCCGTTCCAGAAAAGCCTGTTACGAAACCTAATTGCGTTTTGTTCGCGCGGTTTGCTTTAGGATTATCGTTATAGCTAACGTCAAATACTGTGGCGATAATACTATCGTCGGGGCGTTTTCTACTAAGTCAAACGCGTCCGCCCTTTCTACCTAAACCCGCCGTTTCGCCAGCAGGAAACACCTCCACTAGCGTGGAGACAACTCTCAATAATCTCAATACGTTTTGTCTGTGTTTTACTTCTGGGCCTGAGCATTTTGAAATATCCTATATTCTTCCAATTTTAATAACAAGTACGTCAATAATTGGCACAGCAAATATTTTGCAAGTTATCACGTGTATAGCATTATGTAATTCAAAAGATGTCAGAAACTTTTAAATCGAATTAATCGAATATCCTCTTGTTATTTCTCAGCCTGCCCCCACATCTTATAAATCATTATTATTTTCCGAATTAGATTTAAATATGGAAACTCAAGTTCAATCCAATCCTCAATTAATGAGTAAATTTCTTTTCGATCAATCATGCGTTCGTGGTGAACACGTAGAGCTTGATCAGGATTGGCAGTCCATGATTCAATATCACCATTATCCTAAGTGCGTTACTCGCATGTTAGGTGAATTTACCGCCGGCACCCTACTACTCGCTGCGACGATTAAGTTTAACGGCTCCGTTACCTTGCAAGTACGAGGCGACGGTCCCGTATCCATGTTAGTCGTCGAAGTACAGAATAATTTAGCTGTACGAGCCATGGCCAAAGTCAGTCCAAATATCGAACTGAGTGATGACATGGATATGACACAATTAATTAATGCCAATGGCAAGGGACAATGTGTCATCACACTAAATTCTTTCGATAAAGTAACCGGACAACTCTATCAGGGTGTTGTCGCTCTAAATAGTTCAAGCGTAGCCACCGTTCTTGAAAACTATATGCTTCAAAGTGAACAGCTTCACACTCGATTCTGGCTCGCTTCATCAGCAGAAAAAATTGCTGGAATGTTGATTCAAAAAATGCCGGATATTGGTGGTAATTCAGAAAACAATACCGACTCTGATGCATGGAATCGTATTGTTCAGTTAACTGATACGATTACCTCTGACGAATTATTGTCTTTACAAGGCACGGAAGTCTTACAACGACTCTACTGGCAAGAAAAACTTCAACTCCTTGCCTGTGAGTCGGTTGTTTTCCAATGTCACTGTTCTCGCTCCAGAACCGATGATTTGTTACGTTCTTTAGGTCAAAAAGAACTACAGGAACATCTAGAAAAAGAACATCGAATTGATATTACCTGTCAATTCTGTAATCGAGTACAAACCTATGATGAAGAAGACGTGAAAAACTTATTCATCAACGAAAATCAACAGACAGAAGAAAAAACGATTCAGTAATACCTTGTTCTAATGTAGTGTGCATTAGAACACGTAATCAAGAATCATCATCACGGTAAAACCGGTCATCAAGCCGAGCGTTGCAATGGTTTGATGGCCGTTTCGATGAGTCTCAGGTATAACTTCATGAGACACCACAAAGATCATAGCGCTTGCTGATAATGCCAATCCAATTGGATAGGCTTGTGGGAAACCTGAGCTGACAAAGACACCAA
>JAFTYR010000072.1 GCA_017461315.1 Burkholderiaceae bacterium
AAAAATCTCATGTTGCATAAATCAACATGAGACTAGTATTGTGGCGGAGTGGACGGGGCTCGAACCCGCGACCCTCGTCGTGACAGGCCGATACTCTAACCAACTGAGCTACCACTCCTTATTTGGTGGATGCTGAGAGTCTCGAACTCCCGACCTACGCCTTGTAAGGGCGCCGCTCTACCAACTGAGCTAAGCATCCATTCCGTTCATCAGTGTTTTTTCAGTTCACTGCAGAACAGAATTTGAATATTACAGAGTATTTTTTTACTTGTCAAGCGATATGTGAAAAATATTTCAAAAAAGTTCACTTTTCGTTAAATTGTGGGTCCTGTCACATAAATATTCATGGAATTGTTATAGGAACATTCCTCTGCTTTTGTCTTTTTGCCACTTGCAAAATCCATTAATTCCTTGAAAAACTCTTTTGTCTTTTCCTCGTAGGTTAATTTGCCTTCCATAACTTCTCCGGCATAACTGTCCATGTGTTCATGAAGACATTGCCACGTGCGACTATTACCAGTTAATTTGATGACAGGAACAAATGGAAAACCTTGTGGTGCCCCACGTCCTGTAGTAAACAGAATTAAATTGCATCCAGAAGCTGCTAACCCCGTAAGCATCTCGGGTTCTCTTCCTGGAGAATCCATCATGATTAAACCCGAATCATTACACCGTTCTCCATAATTAATTACTTTTTGGAAAACGGCAGATCCTGATTTTGCTAATGCTCCAAGGGATTTTTCTTCAATTGTAGTTAGACCTCCTTCGATGTTACCTCGAGTCGGTTGCCCTCCTCTCATATCCACTCCGATAGCTCGGGCTCGATCTTCCATACAAGCAACTGCTTCAATGATTTCGTTTGCTGTTTGTTGATTTGCAGTTCTTCGCGCTGCGATATGTTCTGCGCCCATAAATTCAGTTGTTTCACCCATAACAACCGTTGCACCAGCATTAACAAAAATATCAGTAACCTTTCCTGCAATCACATTAGCGGATAGCCCTTGAGTAGTATCGGAACTACCGCACTTCAAACCTAATTTAAGTTTGCTAAAGGAATGCCACGTTGGTTCCATAGCAATCTTGGATTTCATAACTTCGACAATCTCTTTAGCTTTTTTAATGGTATTAGAAGCACCACCCTCTTCTTGAATTACTAATAGTTCTACCGGCTTTCCTGTTTCTCGAGCTTTTAAAAGGACTTCTTTTGATGGAACACTTTCACAACCCAAGCTAATATAAAGTACGGCTCCTACATTTGGGTTATGAGCAAAATTAATCAAAATTTCTTTAATTCGTTCAATATCTGGTTTCGTTTGTGAGCACCCTTGTTGATGCGTGAATCCAGCAACACCTTCAATTTCACCTAATTTAGAAACCACATCGTTGGCACAAACGACACAAGAAACAACGGCAACGTAGTTTCTTGTTCCGACAGTACCATCAGTTCTTGGATAACCTAAGAAAGTCAAATTCTTTGCATCAACAATTGGAGTTCCTTCGAGTTTTAATGAAGAGCAAATTGATTCAACAGTTTCAGAAGTTTTTTCAGCATTGGCTACATCACCACGTCCTCGTGCACTATCTACGTTATGGACGTGCACATGCTCTCCGGGAGAAATACATTGTTTAGCAATCCCGATACTCTCCCCATATTTAATAATGTGTTGTTTAGGTTCAATTGCAGTAATTGCTACTTTATGACCAAAAGAGATATTTTCTTTTAGAAGTACTTTTTGAACGCATCCGTTCAATGAAAACTGAATCTCTTGTCCCTGCTCACAATTCTTTAAAAGAGTAACTACATTATCTGTGGGAGAAATAAGAATGGCATCTAAGCTCATAACGAACCCCAAGGTATGGATACAATTAACTGGATTGAGCGTAGTAAAAAACGTTAAAACCGTCAATAATAGTTGAGCTAAAATCCACACTTCTATCTTCTGCACACACAAACGCATACATAAAAAATGCGCTTAGGTGCTACGAAGTAGGACTATATGGGGCAGATAAGTATTTGAAAATATTGCAAAAATAAAAATCTCATGTTGCATAAATCAACATGAGACTAGTATTGTGGCGGAGTGGACGGGGCTCGAACCCGCGACCCTCGGCGTGACAGGCCGATACTCTAACCAACTGAGCTACCACTCCTTATTTGGTGGATGCTGAGAGTCTCGAACTCCCGACCTACGCCTTGTAAGGGCGCCGCTCTACCAACTGAGCTAAGCATCCACTTTGTTCCTCAGTGAAGTTTTTACTTCATCACCAAAGCAGAATTGCTATTTTACAGCATCTTTTAAAATTTTACCAGCCCTAAATTTAGGAACATTTGCAGCGGGGATTTCAATCGCTTCATTGGTCTGTGGATTACGGCCAGTACGAGCGGCTCGTTCAGCTACGTAGAACGTACCAAAACCCACTAAGGTGACCTCTTCACCCTTCTTGAGAGCTTTAGAAATGTTATCCATAACAGAATCCAAAGCGCGCTGTGCACAAGCCTTGGAGATATCGCATTCAGTTGCAATTGCGTCGATCAATTCAGACTTATTCATAAAGAGTGATTCCTTTTCAAGTTAATCTGATTTTTATAGCCTAGTTATCCTATCAGTTTTTCTTGCCTCTGTAGTATCTTTTTATACGAAACAGAGGCAAAACGGAACTGATTTTAGTACCTAATTGTGACAATGGCTTTCTTCTGTTTTTTCAACCGTAATTGGAGTCACAGACGGCAAACATTCCTGAGGTTCTGCTAAAGGTTCGGGCATTCTCTCTAAAGCAATTTGCAATACTTCGTCGATATTTCGAACCGCAGTGATCTTAAGTGCTTGCTTCACATTATCTGGAATTTCAGCTAGGTCCTTAACATTGTCCTGAGGAATGAGAACTTCTTTGATACCACCACGGAGAGCGGCTAACAGTTTCTCTTTTAACCCACCAATCGGCAAAATGGCTCCACGAAGTGTAATTTCACCGGTCATTGCTACATCCGAGCGAACTGGAATCGAAGTTAAGGCAGATACTAGTGCAGTTGTGATCGCACCACCCGCACTTGGGCCATCCTTAGGGGTCGCTCCTTCGGGGAAATGAACGTGAATATCTGTTTCCGAGAACGTCTTATTGGAGATTCCTAATTGCTGGGCACGAGAGCGAACGACGCTACGAGCGGCTTCCACACTTTCCTTCATCACTTCGCCTAGAGAACCCGTGCGAATGATATTGCCTTTACCTGCCATCGTTACGACTTCAATATCTAAAAGATCGCCACCGACTTCGGTCCAAGCAAGGCCCGTGACTTGTCCAATTTGGTTTGCTTTATGAGCGACACCAAACATGAATCGGCGTACTCCCAAATACTCTTCAAGAGATGCAGAATCCACTGTAACTTTACCCGTAACCTTCTTCAATAAAAGCTGTTTAACTACCTTACGGCAGATCTTATTCAGTTCACGCTCTAGGCCACGAACCCCCGCTTCTCTCGTGTAGTAACGAATAATATCGATAACGGCAGAAACATCAATATCAATCTCGCTTTCTTTGAGACCATTTAATTTCATCTGTTTTGGAATTAAATGCTTTTGAGCAATATTGATCTTTTCTTCTTCGGTATAACCAGACAGATTAATCACTTCCATACGATCTAAGAGCGGAGCCGGAATGTTCATGGAGTTACTTGTAGCCACAAACATGACATCCGACAGATCAAAATCGACCTCAACATAGTGGTCTTGGAAAGACTTATTCTGTTCAGGATCAAGGACTTCGAGAAGCGCCGCAGCGGGGTCACCTCTGTAATCCATCCCCATCTTATCGACTTCGTCTAATAAGAAAAGTGGATTATGAACCCCTGCTTTATTGATGCTTTGGAGAATTCGACCGGGCATAGAGCCGATATACGTTCTTCTATGACCACGAATTTCACTTTCATCACGCACGCCACCTAAAGCCATACGAACAAATTGACGACCGGTAGCTCTCGCAATGGATTCGCCTAATGATGTTTTACCAACACCGGGAGCACCAACCAGACACAAAATTGGAGACTTCACACGACGAACGCGACTCTGTACGGCTAAATACTCGAGAATTCTTTCTTTAACCTTTTCAAGCCCATAATGATCATCGTTGAGAATCTTTTCGGCCTTCGCTAAATTGTGATTAACTTTAGATGTTTTATTCCAAGGTAATCCCAATAAGACATCTAAATAGCTTCGAATCACAGTCGCTTCAGCACTCATTGCGTTCATCAAACGTAATTTCTTAAGTTCAGACTTAGCCTTACGAGTCGCCTCTTCGCTCATACCCGACGACTGAATCTTTTTTTCAAGTTCATCGAGTTCGCTTTGTTCATCGCCCTCGCCTAATTCCTTTTGAATGGCTTTAACCTGCTCATTCAAGTAATAATCGCGCTGACTTTTTTCCATAGCATTTTTTACTCGACCACGAATTCGTTTTTCAGTTTGCTGAATTTCGATTTCGCTCTCAAGCATACCAAGCACTACTTCTAGGCGAGATACCATAGACTGCTCATCTAACATTTGCTGTTTTCTCTTAGGAGAAATCTGCATAAGCTGAGCAACGGTATTTACTAACTCGGCTGGATCCTCAATCTTGTTGACACGATTGACTTGATCTTGCGGGATTCGCTTGTTGTTTTTCTGATAGTTAACAAAAGCAGAGACAATCGCTCTTCTTAGAGGTTCAAATTCTTCAATGGTTATCGGATCATTCTCAAGAATCTCGATATCCGCACTAATCATAGAACCATCTTTAAAGTCGATTACTTTTGCGCGTTGAACTCCTTCAACTAAAACTTTCAATGTACCATCGGGAAGTTTTAAGGTTTGAAGAACATTAGCTAAAGTACCAATGCGGTAAAGATCTTCACCGGAAGGATCATCAACACCGGAATCACGCTGAGCGACCATAAGCAAGCCGAACGAATCCGATTTGCCTTGAGAAATTTTTTGGATCGCTTTAAGCGACTTGGCTCGACCAACATAAAGTGGAGTGACCATTCCTGGGAAGATCACCATATCTCTAAGAGGAAGAACCGGAATATTCTTTTGTATGCTGTTTGTCATTAACTTACTTTTTTTCATCTACGTCCCCTTCATATGGGGGCGTTTGTTTTTCTTTCAATACAAAAAATGTATTCTTGATCGGGTAACTGTAACAAATTACCCAAAATAAAGACTAAAAAACCGGAGTATCAGATAAGACACCCCGGCTAAAAGATAAGTTCTATTGAAATTATTCTTTCAATAGCTGAACTTTACCTGTTTTGATTGTTTCAGCATCAACCACAACACGCTTTATGTCCTTGTAGTCCGGAAGATCATACATGACATTTAAGAGTGCAGATTCCAAAATCGAACGTAATCCACGAGCACCTGTCTTACGATCTTGAGCAAGTTGAGCTACTGCTTTTAAGGCCTCTGGTTGTACTTCAAGCGCGACATCTTCCATCTCAAAGAGCTTAGTAAATTGCTTTACTACAGCATTCTTAGGTTCCGTCAAAATACGAACCAAAGCTTCCGCATCCAAATCTTCAAGAGTCGCAATAATAGGAAGACGTCCCACTAATTCTGGAATCAAGCCATAATGAACTAAATCCTTAGCTTCAATTCCTTTCAGTACTTCACCTTCGCTACGTTTATCTTCACCACGAACATTAGCTTCAAAACCAATACCACTCTTTTCTGTACGGCGACGAATAACTTTGTCCAAACCTTCAAAGGCACCACCACAAATAAAGAGAATGTTCGAAGTATCCACCTGAATGTTTTTACCATTCGGATGTTTACGACCACCAGAAGCTGGAACCGATGCTACCGTCCCTTCAACCAGTTTCAAAAGAGCCTGCTGAACGCCTTCTCCAGAAACATCTCGTGTAATAGATGGGTTTTCACTTTTACGAGAAATTTTGTCAATTTCATCTAAGTAGATAATCCCCTGTTGTGCTCGTTCTACATCAAAGTCCGCACTTTGCAACAACTTCAGAACAACGTTTTCAACGTCTTCACCTACATAGCCAGCTTCTGTTAACGTCGTAGCATCAGCAATCGCAAAAGGTACTTCAAGCATCTTAGCTAAGCTTTGAGCCAAAAGAGTTTTACCCGATCCAGTTGGACCTAACAAGAGGATGTTACTCTTTTGCAATTCAACCTCATCGCCCCCATCACCGCGCAACAATTTACTGCGCAAGCGTTTGTAATGGTTGTAAACGGCAACGGACAGAACTTTTTTAGCCTGTTCCTGACCAATAACATATTGATCCAAATTAGCTCGGATCTGACTTGGAGTTGGAAGTTCTTTTTCAAGTAAAGAAGTCGCTACCGATTTTTCTCCATCAGCTTGTGGAGCGGTTGAAGCTGATACGCTACCTCGTTCTAAAGCTTCCTGCAAAATTCCAGAATATTGAGCCAGTTGGCGTGTACAGTTCCGACAAATATACAAGTCAGCACGATTAGACTTATAAAATTCGTCTCCATTACCTTTTCGTGCACCACAAAAAGCACAGACTGGTGTTGTCTTTTCCATAACAGATCACAATCCTTGTATCTAGATTAGGAATGAGCGGTAGGGATTTCTCCTCGCTTTGTGAATACTCGGTCGATAATTCCGTATTCACAGGCTTCCTGACTACTCATAAAGTTATCTCGTTCGGTATCTTGAGCAATCTTTTCAACCGTTTGACCGGTATGTTTAGAAAGGATGCTATTTAAGCGACCTCTTAATTCAAGAATTTCACGAGCTTGAATTTCGATATCCGCTGCGGTGCCCTGAGAACCACCCGATGGTTGATGGATCATAATACGAGAGTTAGGTAATGCGTAGCGTTTTCCAGGAGCGCCAGCAGACAGCAGAAAGGCTCCCATGGAAGCAGCCATACCGAGACAGATGGTAGACACATCTGGTTTGATAAATTGCATCGTATCGTAAATCGATAATCCTGCATAAACGCTTCCACCTGGAGAATCGATATAAAGGGAAATATCTTTATCTGGATTTTCACTTTCTAAGAAAAGCAATTGAGCCACAACAAGGTTAGCACTCTGTTCTGTGACTGGACCAACCAAGAAAACGATACGATCTCTTAAAAGTCGTGAATAAATATCAAAAGAGCGTTCACCACGACCACTTTGTTCAATAACCATCGGAACCAATCCACTATTCAGTGGACTTAGAAATGGTGTTGTCATATTTATCTCTTCAAAATTAATACGGCAAGGGACGCGCCCTTGCCGAAAATCAAAACACTTGTGGGAATTTAATCCCTTGGCGAAAATGCTTGAATTAAGCCTTACGTCCCATCAGCTGATCAAAAGAAATCTTTTCTTTTGTAACCTTAGCCTTGGAAAGAACCCAAGCAACGACTTCATTTTCAAGTGCAACAGCAGTCAATTCAGAACGACGTTCTGCATTGTTCATGTACCAATCAACAACTTCTGCTGGATCTTCAAAGCTCTTAGCGATATCCTGAGCTAAAGCACGAACCTTATCTTCTGCAGCTTCGAGTTTTTCCTTTTCAACGATCGTGTTGATCTGGATGCCTAAACGAACACGCTTTTCAGCCTGATCCTTCATGGCTTCAGGAGGAACTGGGAAATTCTTAACGTCCATACCACGACGCTTGAAGTCTAATAATAAGTTATCAACTAAGTTCTTACGTTCGTCTTCAACCATAGCGGTTGGAGCCGTGAAGGTAGCAACAGCTAAGATAGCGTCCATAACGCTTTGCTTAGTGCGAGCCGTGACGCGAGTCTTAACTTCTCTTTCGAGGTTGTCACGAACATCAGCCTTCATCTTTTCGATACCGCCTTCTGTAACACCGAGGGCAGTGGCGAAATCATCGTTAAGTTCAGGAAGAACTTCCTTAGCAACTTCCTTAACCTTGATTTCGAACTGAACTTCTTTGCCAGCCAATTCAGGAGCGTAGTTTTCTGGGAATGTCAAAGGGAATACCTTTTCTTCACCAGCAGCCATGCCACGGACAGCGGCTTCGAAGTCAGGCAACATTTGGCCAGCGCCGAGAACGAAGTTATAGTTTTCAGCAGTACCACCCTGGAAGGCTTCACCATTTAATGTGCCCTTGAAGTCTAATGTGATACGGTCTGTATCTTCTGCTACGCGTTCAACTTTTTCATAAGTTGCGCGTTGCTTGCGCATAATATCAAGAGTCTTGTTGAAGTCTTCTTCTGTAACTTCACATTCGTATTCAGTTACGTTTGCTTCAGTCAAATCAGGAACATTGACTTCTGGATATGTTTCGAATTCAGCAACGAACTTCAATTCTTCAGCGTCAGCACCACCTTCAACTGGACGGATATCTGGATTGCCAACAACGTGTAACTTTTCTTCTTCAACCTTCTTAACATAAGCATCGATAGCCATGTGGTTGATTACTTTGTATTCAGCTTCGGCACCGTAAGCAGCCTGAACCATAGCAAACGGAGCCTTACCTGGACGGAAACCGTGAAATTTAGCCTTCTTGGCATAGTTACGCAATTCCTTGGCAATAGCAGCCTGAACATCTTTGCGAGGAATTGAGAATTCAACGGTACGAAGAAGAGGATTCTTTACTTCTTCAGCTTTTGTTTCTTCAACCTTTGTTTCAACGGTTTCTGTAGTATCTGTCATTTTTCTTTCCTAATTCACCCGCATTGATAGGGTGCGAGTGTTCATAAAATCGCTAGTAGGCGCTTCTTCTAACTTATTAAGCGTCATAAAGTTCACTATTATAACGAACTCGGTCTATTGAGACAAAATATCGTTTAATTCAGAACTCTTTGTTTACGTTATGTTTACGTCAACAATCGCCATATAACTTGGGTCAAATCTCAAAAACTCAATGGATATACGTATATTCCCTAATTATTTTAAATAAAACCTACTCGGATAAATAAAAATTAACTTTAAATTCAATCAGTTATTGATCAATAAATATTTTTATTCTTGGACTTGCACAAAAGGATAAAAGTTGTATAAAATTCCATTCCTCTTGCAGGGGAATCGCCAAGCTGGTTAAGGCACCGGATTCTGATTCCGGCATTCGAGGGTTCGAATCCTTCTTCCCCTGCCAAGATCTGCGAGATTATTTTCGTATTCTCTCCTTTAAGGTGTAGGGGAATCGCCAAGCTGGTTAAGGCACCGGATTCTGATTCCGGCATTCGAGGGTTCGAATCCTTCTTCCCCTGCCACTACTTCTAACGTTGTTCCCCTACTGAGCCTTTTCCTGATCCAAGTTTTCTTCTTGCTTCGGCATCGCTACAGTTTCATCATTGATTTTTGTAACCAAAATTTGATCAATACGATTTCTTTCGACATCAATGACTTCAAATCGATAACCCGCATAAACCACCTTATCGGTCACTCTAGGTACTTTGCGAAGTAACACGATCATAAAGCCTGCAATCGTTTCATACATTCCATCTTCTGGCCATGCATTGATATTTAATTCACTAGCCACATCTAAAACTGGAGCTGTACCATCGATTAACCAAGTATTCTCATCTCGCTTAACAATAAGAGGATCTTCCTCATCTAAAGGAACCATATCGCCCATAACGGTACTCATCACGTCGTTTAAGGTGATGACCCCTAATGTCAATGCATATTCGTTAATAACAATAGCAAAATCCGTTCCCGCTTTTTTATAAGTATCTAAAACTTCAGATAAAGAAATTGTATCGGGCACCGCTGGAACCGAATGAATTAAATTTTTATCTACTAACGTGAATTTTTCATTCTTCAGCATCCGCGTCAATAAAATTTTCGAGTCGACATAACCGATGACATGGTCAATATCTTTATCACAAACTAAAAACTTACCATGAGGATGATCTTCAATTTTTTGTCTAATCACATCAACGGTATCGCTCAATGTAAAAAAGACGCAGTAGTCTCGTGGCGTCATAGCACTTGTAACCAGTCGGTCTTCCATGCCAATAACGTTTTTGATCACATTTTTTTCTGTATTATCTAAAACTCCAGCACGTGTTCCTGCCTCAATAGTCGCTAAAATATCTTCATTCGTAATATTTCTTTTGCTAGAAAGAGGAACGTTTAATAATTTTAGAATTGAATTAGATACCGTTGTCAAAAGCCAAACTAAGGGACGCAATATCAGAACAAGAAGTTGAGTTCCGCGAATAATATTGACAGCAATGCGTTCTGGAGCCGAAAGTGCCACTCGCTTCGGAATCAAATCAGCAAATAAGGCAAAAAATAAAGTCACCGTTAAAAAGGAAAGCAAGAAAGCCCAGTTTCCAATCGCAATATTAGGAAAACAAAATACTAGAATCGCTTCAAAAAATGGACTTAAAACTGCCTCTCCGACAATACCACCAAGAATGGCAAGAGCATTTAATACAATCTGAATGGCTGAAAAAAAAGGACCCGGTTTATCTTGTAGATCTAAAACAAGTTTTGCACGACGATCTCCTGCATCGAGCATTTGCTGTAAGCGAGTTTTTTGCGACGCGGCTAACGAGATCTCTGCAATAGAAAAATAACTACTACACAGAATCAACAACAAAATAATGATAATCCGAGTAGAGGTGTCGACTTCCATATTACTTCCCTTGTTCTATTAATCTATTTCAGCACGCAGCTGATATTATCCATCTTATCTACCTTCATTGACCAGCGTACAGAATAAAGTGGATTATTTTCTCCAAGTAACATAAATGGAAAAACCTTTGTTCCACACTAGTAAAACAAAGGTTCTTTTGTATTGACGTTAACTTAATTTATTTTGTTGAACCATTTAATTCTTTCAGGTAGTCTGAAAAAATTGAAAATGCGGTATCGATTCCTTTTTATCGAAATCAAACTCTCTTTGGTGGTAAATTGCGGTACGGCTACCCAACCACAAAAAACTCCGCCTTACCACTCGATAAGTAAGCAAGTGAAGTCTTCCGAGCACCCAAGTTTCTTTTTTGAACCACTCCACTGCACTCATTAAACACACATTGATATTGGATTTAGCTTGAATTAATCAACTAGAGTTTTTCAATCAACTTTTGAGTTATGGAAGATGAAATCTTGGCAACTTCAACAACAAAGCTAGAAAAATCTTCTGGAGCTTTTCCACTTGCTTCATCAGAAATGACCCGAATTGCTACAAATGGACAGTTATTCACGTAACAAACATGGGCAATCGATCCCGATTCCATTTCACCAGCAATAGCCTGAAATTCTTTATTAAGCCACTGTCTCTTTTCTGTAGAGCAGATAAATTGGTCTCCAGTTGCAATCACCCCTCGTAAGGAGCGATAACCAGAGGCATCACAAATATCAGAGATAAGTTCAGCTAACTTAGGATCTGTTGGAAGCGTAATTAGGTTGATACCAGAGATCAATCCTACAGGATCTCCTAAAGCAGAAGTATCCATATCGTGCTCAACACAACCAGTTGATATAGCAACATCACCAATATGTAACTGATCGGTTAATGTGCCAGCAACTCCAGAATTGATAATGGTTGAAACACCATACTTAAGAATCATAGTTTGCGCACAGATAGCAGCGAATACCTTACCCACTCCACTTTGTGCCACAACAACATCTTTTCCATTCAGAGTTCCCTGAACGAATTCAATTCCACTGATGCAATCCACCTTGACGTCTTGAAGAAGCTTTTTGAGCTCAGCAACTTCGACTGCCATCGCTCCGATAATACCGATCATAGAAAGTCCTTATATTGAAAAGAAGGTGTTTGTTCCTGGTTCAAAATATCAAGGTAACGACCACACTCAGCCTTGGCTAAATCAATATCTAAACTCCGGTAGTTACCACATTCAACGGCCGATTGACCAAAAACTGGTCCCTGATGATCCATAGTAGCCTTTAAAGCAATCTTAATTTCTTCCAATACTTGCTGATTATTAGCATTTCGAACCAGTAGATAAAAGCCTGTCTGACATCCCATTGGTCCAAAATAGATAATATTGTCTTGAATCGATGAGTTTCTCAACAAGGTAGCCAACATGTGCTCAACAGAATGCATCGTGACATTATCCATATAGTCACCCGAATTTGGTTTGCGGGTTCTAAGATCATATGTGGTCACATCACCATCAACACGAGAAACATAAATACCAGGATCTAAAGTCCTGTGATCAATACGAAAACTTTGAATTTTTTGCATTTAACTTAAATACCTAAAAAGATAAAGCATTACCTTCTGAATCGAACAAAGGCAACGGTGCAAGATATTTGATATCGGTACGTTTTGTGGCATCCCCTTCTGCCAAAACACAGATTCGGCCACACACAATACCACCCGCTTTATCAACCAAAGCCTCTAAAGCCTCAAGCGATTTTCCAGTCGAAATGACATCATCAACAAGTAAGATACGTTTACCGCGCATTAAATCAGCATCTGCCTTATCTAAAAAGAGATGTTGCTCTCCCTCTGTCGTAATGGACTGAACAGTCACATCAAAAACTTCAGTCATATACAATTTTGGCTTTTTACGAGCCACAAAATATTTTTCTTCTCCATTTTGACGAGCTATTTCGTGAGCAATCGGAATTCCTTTAGCTTCTGCAGTAATTAAATAATCATAGTCGGGAGCTATTTTTAAAAGCTCTTGAGCACAAGCTACCGTCAGCTCAGCATCGCCAAACACCACAAAAGCCGCGATCTGTAAATCATCATTCAATCTACACAGCGGTAAATTTCGTTTTACACCGGCAATATCGATTGGATAAAACATAAGAATCTCCTATTTCTTTACTGTAATGATTGAATTTAAAACTCGTACCGTTGAAACCAAAGTCCCTTCTTCGGTTCGAACATCGACATTCCAAAGATGGGTTCGTTTCCCTTGATGTAAAAGCATTGCTTCAGCGTACACGGTCGCTGGTGCTCTCACAGCCGAGATATGATTTGCGCTTACCTGTGTTCCTGCTGGAACTTCTGATTCGTCAATAAGAAGCCAGGATCCATAGCCAGCGAGAATTTCAGCAAAAGCAATGGATGCTCCACCACAGAGAACCCCAAAGGGTTGAATCGTTCGTTCATTAACAGGCATCGTTGCCCGTATTTTGCCGTCTTTTTGCTCCAACAACTCAATTCCAAGATGACCAATCATGGAATTTTTATAGTCAATTTTTTTTAATTCTCGTTCGGGTAACATAACGTAAACATAGTGAAATATTTATGATTGTATCCTTACTAAAATCTACAGAGATTATCTGTCGGTCAAAATATTCAATTTGATAACAGAAATGATCCATCAATCCTGAAAACCTCTTGTGATAATCTCAAAACTTTAAAGAATATATCGACTATCAATAAAGGCGACACTGTACAACAGAGGATCCGATCTTAAGAATTTTCGTCACAACCTCAAATTAATAAGACAACGGTCCTTATTCTTTACCCCGAATAAAGCATTTTTTACCCATATTCTTGTAGTGATTTAGGCGTTACAATGATCTGTTATAGGCTTTGTGCCTATTTTCAGGTGATTTATGTTTCATACACCTAAATAAAAATCACAATACTGTGTAATAGGTAATTTTTAATCAGGAGATTTTTAAATGAGCTATAAGTTGATTGACATCGAAGGCATTGGTGAAACATACGCCTGCAAACTTGCCAATATTGGCTTGACTACACCTGAAAATTATCTAGAAGCGGCCTCCACCGCAAGTGGCCGTAAAAAGATTGCCGAAGACACTGGCATCTCTTCTACCCTTATTCTGAAATGGGCGAATCACTGTGATTTGATCCGTATCAACGGTATTGGACCACAGTATGCTGAAATGTTGGAAGTTGCCGGTGTTGACACTGTAAAGGAACTACGTCGTCGCGTTCCTCAGAATTTACAGGCCAAATTAGCCGAAGTTAATGCTGAAAAAAATATCGCCAATCGCGTTCCTTCAGTATCTGAAGTTGAAAAGTGGGTTGCAGAAGCAAAAGAATTAGCTTGTGTCATGGCTTACTAAACAAACAGCCTCGCCCATGTTACGACATGGGCGTTATTTATATTTCTGCTACTTTTTATTGAATTTTGAACTGTTTTCATTATGAATTCTTTAGATTGCATTATGAAGCCTGCATCGATTGCTGTAATCGGTGCCTCATCTAAGCCTCACACAATTGGGTCTGACATTATTAAACGTCTTCTTGAATATGGTTTTCAAGGAAATCTGTATCCAGTAAATCCCAAGGGAGAAATGGTTGAAGGCATGAAGTGCTTCACCAATGTCAAAGAAATTCCGGCTTCAGTCGACATGGCTCTAATTGTGATCAATTCCAAGTTTGTTTTGCAGGCCATCGATGACTGTTATGAAAAAGGAGTTAAAGGGGTTGTAATCATTTCCGCTGGCTTTAAAGAAGCTGGAACTACGGGAGTTGAATTAGAAAACCAATTAAAAGAAAAACTCAAGCAATATGGCATGAGATGCGTTGGTCCAAATTGCCTTGGTGTTGTTAACACCGCTCCTTCTATTCAAATGGATGCATGCTTTGCAGAGACACTCCCTAGACGTGGAAACATTGGTTTTGTTTCTCAATCTGGTGCTCTAGGTGGTGGTATTCTCAACATTTTGAAAGACCTTCAACTTGGTTTTGCTCAGTTCATTTCTATTGGTAATCAGGCCGATGTAGATGCTGAAAGTGCAATCGAATATTGGGAAAATGATGACGACGTAGAACAGATTCTTCTTTACATGGAAGGTATTACAAATGCCAAACGTTTTAGAAACGTAGCTTCCCGCGTATCGAAGAAAAAACCGATTCTTGCTTTGAAGGCAGGTCGCTCTGCTGCGGGTGCCTCTGCAGCATCCTCTCATACTGGCTCATTAGCGGGAGGAGACAAGGCAGCCGCCGCACTCCTAGCTCAATCCGGTGTTATCCGTGAATTCTCTTTAGAAGACCTATTTTCAAATGCTAAAGCTTTTGCTAACTGCCCTATTCCTAAAGGAAACAAGGTTGCGATCGTAACCAACTCAGGCGGTCCTGGCATTATGGCAACAGATGCAATCTGTGAAGCGGGTATGGAGATGGCTAACCTTTCTGAGGAAACTAAAGCTCAGTTGCGTAGTTTTCTCCCGGCAGCGGCCTCTGTTAAAAATCCGGTCGATATGATCGCTTCTGCTCCACTAGAACATTATCGCAAAACAATGGAAACCGTTTTAAAGGATCCATCTGTTGATATGTTGATCGTTATCTACTTGCCATTCCTTGGCTTGAAGGATATCGATGTTGCTCAAGAAGTCATGAGAATTAAGGCCGAAAATCCAGATAAGCCGATTGTAGGCGTTTTCATGACTACTAATGAGTTTTTCAACAAACTATCCGATATGCAGACCAACGTACCGTTCTACATGTATGCGGAACGAGCTGCGATGGCCTTAGATCGTCTTAATCGTCAAAGAATTTGGCAAGAACGTCCCGTAGGCAACTATCCTACTTTTGATGTTAAAAAGAACGTTGTTCAAGATATCTTCGATCGAGTTCTTTCTGAAAATCGTACGGAATTAACAACCAGAGAAAGTATTGACGTTCTAGATGCATACGGAATTCGTGTCTGTAAGGCTGGTTTTGCTAAAGATGAAGCAGAAGCGGTTGCTATAGCAAACCAAATCGGCTATCCAGTTGTCATGAAAATGAGTTCAACCACGATTTCGCACAAAACAGATGTTGGTGGTGTACGCGTTGGTATTGAAAGCGCTGAACAATTGCAAGAACAGTATCAGGATTTGATCCAAAAACTGAAAGATCGTAATTGCTTAGATGGTTTAGAAGGTGTAATCATTCAGGAAATGGTCAAAGGCAAACGTGAGATGGTTTGCGGCGTTGCCACAGACCCGCTTTACGGTCGAATGATTATGTTCGGATTGGGTGGTATCTTCGTCGAAGCGCTAGAGGATGTTACCTTCCGCATGGCCCCACTCTCTGATGTTGACGCAACCGACATGGTTCATAGCGTTGATGCTTACAAGTTATTAGCCGGTGCTCGTGGTTTAGTTCCAGCTCAAGTCAATGAAATTGAAAAGTCTTTATTAAAACTTTCTCAACTCGTTGAAGACTTCCCTAGTATCGAAGAATTAGACATCAATCCTTTGATTATTAGTGATAAGAACGGAGAACCCGTAGCTGTAGACGGTCGAATTAAGATTGTGGCTAAATAAATAAAAAACGTTATAAGACTAGAAGGAATGGAGTGATGAAAATCCCTCCATTCTTTTTTTAATTAAATCAAACCGTTAATCAATACCACATAAAGTGCGGTTCCTGCAAAAATTGATAACAGAGCATTCTTAAAAAACCATTGCAATAAGACGGTGATGGCAATGGCACAAACCTCTGGATACGGTAAACCATTGTGAGAGAGTGCGGCGTCCGTACTCGAGTGGACCACGAGTAACACCATAATGGCTAGAGGTAAAAAATCTCCTAAATCAGAGACCAACTTTTGTTTTTTCAGCCAACTGCTCGCAAAAAATGGCAATGCTCGTTCAAAGAAAGAGATTGCTCCCATTACCAAAAAAGTAAGGAAAAGATAGCCATAATCCTGCATTAGTAACGCTCCTTCGTGTTTCTACGAGACAATCCCCAAAGCATTCCAGCCAGCATGCAGAATGCAATCGAAAGAGCTAATGCATGTTGTGGAATATAAATACGAACTAAAGCGTAAGATACTAATGCACTTACTAACGGCCAGGAAGTTTTTCGACTTCTCCACTGTTCACACATCAACATAGCAAATAAACTTGTTAACACGAAATCGAGACCACCCAACTCTACTTTGATTTGCTCACCTAAAACCGCTCCGATCAATGAACCTAAAATCCACCAGGTATAGTTCATCATCGCTAAGAGAAATACTTTATTTTCACTAACTCCTTTAGGCAGAATTGAAACTTGAGAAAAAGTTTCATCGGTTAACCAAAAGACAGCCAACCAACGCTTCCAAGGTGTCGATGGGAACTTATCAAGAAGAGGCAATCCGTAGAACACATGCCGTAGATTAACGACAAGCGTTGCAAAAGCAATCGCTACGATGGGAAGACCTGATGCAAACATCGGAATCATCATGTATTGCACAGCCCCACCATAAATCATAATGGAAGCTAAGGGAGCAACCCACCAAGACACTCCAGCTTGTACAAATAAAAAGCCATAAACCATGCCTAATGGAACATACCCCATACAAACCGGTATTGATTCCTTTAATGCCCAAGCAAATTCTTTTTGTTTAAATGTGCTCATTGTTCACTATTTAAGAAATATCGAGTCGAAGTTTAAGCGACTCGTTTTATAAGAATCAAATTTGAAATACAAATTAACCCTAAAACTGTCTATCCCAAATACAAAAATCTTTGTTTTAATAAATAAAACCGTATGTTACAAATTCAAGAAAAATTATCATTTTTACGGATAGAAAATTTCTCTGAGCGCAATGATAATAGTCCGAATGGATGAATCAAAAAGGAACCATCATGCTTACAAAGTCAGATCGAAAGGCCATTATCTCTTTGATTAAACAGGAAGTCATTCCTGCTATTGGATGCACTGAGCCGATCGCTGTTGCACTTTGTGTTGCTAAAGCAACAGAGGTTCTTGGTTGTCGCCCACAAAGCATAAAAGCTTTATTAAGTTCGAATATTTTGAAAAATGCGATGGGTGTTGGCATTCCTGGTACTGACATGATTGGATTACCCATTGCAATCGCTCTTGGTGCACTAATTGGTAAAAGCGAATATCAGTTAGAAGTATTAAAAGACTGTTCCCCGGAAGCTGTCGAAGAAGGCAAAAAACTAATTGCAGAGCAAGTCATTCAAATTGCTTTGAAAGAAAATATTGAAGAAAAACTCTATATCGAAGTAATTTGTAAAGCAAACGGAAATAGCGCAAAAGCAATTATTTCTGGAGACCATACTCGCTTTGTATACATTGCAAAAAACAACGAAGTTCTACTTGATGAACAAATTCAATTCAAATCTAACAATAAGGTAAACGACATTCAATTGAGTCTACGCAAGGTATACGACTTTGCAACCACTTCACCTATTGAGGATTTACGGTTTATTCTAGAGACTCGTGATTTGAATAAGAGCGCTGCGGAGCGCTCTTTCCAGGGACAATACGGCCATCAATTAGGCAAAACCTTAAATAGTAAAAAGAACGAAAAACTAATCCTTGGAGATAATACGTTTAGTCATATTCTTTCGTACACGTCCGCGGCTTGTGATGCTCGCATGGCTGGGGCCATGATTCCTGTTATGAGTAATTCAGGTAGTGGAAATCAAGGGATTACTGCAACTTTACCTGTAGTTATTTATGCCGAAGATTGTGGAAAAACAGAAGAAGAATTAATTCGCGCATTAATTCTGAGTCATCTTACGGTTATCTATATCAAGCAAAGTTTAGGACGGTTATCTGCGTTGTGTGGTTGTGTGGTCGCAGCGACTGGTTCTAGCTGTGGTATCACCTATCTGATGGGAGGTACCTATGAGCAGATTACCTATTCAGTAAAAAATATGATCGCTAATATCACTGGAATGATCTGTGATGGTGCTAAACCAAGTTGTGCCTTGAAACTAACAAGCGGTGTTTCAACCGCTGTACTATCATCCATTCTCGCCATGGAAAATAAATACGTTACTTCTGTCGAAGGTATTATTGACGATGATGTGGATCAGAGTATCCGTAATCTCACCCGTATCGGTTCTCAGGGAATGGACTCAACGGACAAATTGGTTTTGGACATCATGACTCATAAGCAATGTCGTTAAGTCTTTCTTACAAGCCTTATTTTCTGAAAAAGATCCTGTTCGCACTCCTGATTGCGCTCCAAATACACTCCATTTACGTAAAAAAAAACGATCTTTTTAAGATTTCAAAAAACAAAAGACCTTGAAATTCAAGGCCTTACAAATACATAAATGCTGTATTGGTGCGGATGAATGGACTCGAACCATCACGTCTAGGACACCAGAACCTAAATCTGGCGCGTCTACCAATTTCGCCACATCCGCAACAGTACCAATCAACTGATTAGACTGAGAGAGCTACGCATTTTAATACAAAATTTACTTTCTGTCTTGTAACTAATACAAAAGACATCAAAAATCTTCTCAAACATCCTATTCTGGATTTTTCTTTAAGAATTCTTCTAACCAATGAACTCCGATAATTGTTTTTGCATCGGTAACTTCACCAGAAAAAACTTTTTCTCGTAATTCAGTCCAAGGCATACGGATCAACTCTAAAACCTCGCCTGCATCTAAATTCTGCTGAACAAGGGTTAGATCACGTGCTAAGAAAACCGTAATTTCCTCATCCGAATAACCAATAGCATTATTAAATCTCCCGAGCTTATCCCAGCGTCTTGCTTCATATCCGGTTTCCTCAATAAGTTCGCGCTTAGCGCATGCCAATGGTGATTCATTAGGATTTAACTTTCCGGCAGGAAATTCTAAGAAAGAACGACGAAGAGGATGGCGCCATTGACGTTCCAAAATGACGTCTCCATTACTCATAAGAGGAATCATCATCGACGCACCAGGATGCTTCAAGTACTCACGGATCGTCACAACACCGTCGCTTACCTTGACTTCATCTTGAATTAATCGAAGGAAATGTCCTTTGAATACTTCTCGTGTGCTTAAGTTTTCTTCTGCAAGTGGATCTTTATATTCAGTAGTCATTAGGAATCTCACTAGTCTTACCGTAGTCTTTTATCATAACCCGTAAAAACCCAGTGTGGAATACCCTACTTTCGTAATTTGCAGTTTTGATAAAAAAAGAGACTTTATGAATATTCACAAAGTCCCTTTTAGATCAAAAGCAAATTAAAAGTTCTTAGAAATTATGGTGTAAACCTAAACCAAGGCTCCAATTTTCATATCCAGAACGGATGGATTCGGTCTTAAGTAACTTACCACCCTTTTGCCAAGCGCCCCAGCTGTAAACAAAGGTACGTTTAGAGAGTGGATATTCATAAGCAACGCCCAAGCCGTATTTAGAGAATTTATCTCCCTTACCTTCTAAATCGTTACTAGCTTCGCCTAAGTCACCTTTGATTTTTCCGAAAGCGTAGTTAGCGGCGAGCTTTGCGGTACCACCACCCAATGGAACTTCAGCACCTAATGTAAACAAATGCTGATTTGCTCCCTTACCGGTCAATTCAACAGCAATTTCTTCATCCGAAGAGACAATGCTACTTAACTTGTTACCGTACTGATAACCGAAGAATGGTTTAACGCTCTCAAAATCATAAGCAACGCTGAAACTGATCGCCTGAGTGGATTCCTGATCGGATTCACGTACGTCATAAACTTCATAAATCAAACTACTATTAAGGTTGCCAGATTCATAAGTGACACCTAAGCCATAATAGTGATCATTTTTGCTCCACTTATTGGCATCATCAACAACACCATTGGAGTACTGGAGATAACCTTTTAATCCATCAAATTCTGGAGTGACATAAATCATTGCATTATTTAGGATCTGTCCAGAAAATACACCGTAGCTACCTAAACCAGCCTGTAAATAATCAGTACCAAAAGGAGAAGCATCCCAAATAGAGTAGCCACCTTCATAAGTTGACAAACCACCCATGCGACCAAAAGCAAATTCACCAAAAGGACCGGTAACGCCTAAAGTTGCTTGTTTACCAAACTGCAATCCATCTTCACCATTAGCGCCATTGTCAACAGTAAAACCATTTTCTAAAGTGAAGTTAATGCCGTATCCGTTTCCAAGATCCTCTTCCCCTGTCAATCCCCAAACAGAGCCACCTGCAATGCCATCTTCAAAAGCAGTGACTGTATCGGCACCCTTAGCCTTCTGAATTGCGATCGCTCCATCTAAAGTACCGTAAAGATTGACCTGACTATCTGCCAATGCACAGGTACTAACACAGGCAACACTTACTGCAATTAATGTCTTCTTAAACATGTTGTTTCCCATTTAATAGATTTTATATATACGAATGATAATAGTTATCATTTACGGAAATGTTAAACTTTTTTATCTACTATGGGTGTTCGATAAATTGACATAGATCAAACAACCATTAAATTAATAATGAAAATCATTCTTTTTTGATTAAAAATGATTTTAATTTTCATAAGCGTTGCCGATTTGCAACACTTTAAATATAAAAATAGAAATAACAGGAAACGGAAGAGACTTTTGAGAAGAATACAGAGGGGTTGTATTTGAGATACAAAATTTTCTATATTTCGCTTTTCTTTGCAATAAACACCGGCACAAAAAGACTTAGTATCCCTATTTCTTGTTAGTCTTATCCCCTAAAATAGGCTATATTGGTAGTGATTCCCCCTCCCCTTTCTATTCATTTGCTACTATTAACTATGCGTGCGTTGCCTTTTAGGCCTACGACTCGATAAATATAGGATAAGAAAAAGGAGGATTGCATTATCCTGCTCTTTTATATAGAGAGTTGGTAATGGAATATTATGAATAAGCAAGAGCTAATTGACATTGTTGCAAAGAAGAACAACATAACTAAAGCCTTAGCAGGTAAAATTCTGGCAACAGTAGCTGAAACAGTAATTGAGACCGTTAAAAAAGACGAAAAAGTGGTTATGGTCGGGTTTGGTACTTTCTGTCAATATAAAAGAAAGGCTCGTAATGCTCGAAATCCATTAACAAAGAAAATTCAAGTAGTGCCTGAAAGTAGTCGACCTAAATTTATTCCTGGTACGGCATTTCGCAATGCAATCGACCCAACTTTTATTGAAAAGTGTAAAGAAGCTGGTCGTAATACAAAATAATCATTAGAGGCTTTCTAACAACTACTTAAACCCCAAAGTTTCTTCATACTTTGGGGTATTTGTTTATAAAGAGCCCGATACACGTGGTGCAGGATAATGTCTTCGAGCACCACGATGTTCAAAACTTTCAAGTACCTCAATTTGCTCTGGCGTCAATTGTTTCAAAAGTTCAGAACGAGCTTTCGCTAATTGTTCTGTTTTTGCTACTCGTTCCTTTAATCGCTCTACCCTTAACTCTAAACGCTCTTGTTGCGTCATTTGCGCACTTGGTTTAATCGGCGATACCTGGTGAAGAGCTTCTAAAGCCTTACTATAGGTATCCCAATAGGATTTTTGAGCTTCACTAAGTTTTAACTTTCCTGTTAAAAGAATCTGGCGATCTTCAAAAGAAAGCCCCGAGTATTCATGTCTAAATTCTCTACCATGAGGTCGATAACCCTCTTTTTTATCTATACAAGGATGAGAATCGCCACGTAGACACGGAGGTATTCCTTTGTGAGGCATACACCCATCTAACTCCATATGAGATGGATGATGAAGGGGACGATCGGTCCAACATTGAGCAGAAACAACAGTAGCCCCTGTTGCTAATAAACCAGCAAGAACCAGATTTAAAGTTTTTTGGGTTACTCTAGCCATAGACGTTTCCTATTTATTTCTAATCATTGATATTTAATTCAGTATATTAGAAATTTTAAATAGGAGACGTAATCAAGCGTAAAAAGGATTGCTAATTGAAACGTTTATAACAAAATGAAATACATTAACCTCTTTTTTTGTTAAAAAGACTTTAGGCAAACACTAAAGTAAAATGATCGACATTCAATATTTTTTAATAATTGCTGTGGCTACTTTAGATTTTGATGCTCCATTGAGTCGATATTTTAAAGACGAAATTGTTCAATCTTTTCATGAACATGACATTACATCGTTAGATGATGTCTACGATCTTGTTGTCGGCAATCCAAGAAACTGGGCTTCTGTTCTTGGCTGGAATGAAGCGCAAGCCAATGGCTTAATCAAGTGGTTATATGACAATCAAAAAGGAAACTTTGAAGTATCTAAAGATATTGAAAAAAAAGCTAAAAGTTTTCAGTCTCCCTATTACGCAACTAAAGAAAGTATTGAAGATATTTCAGCCAATCGCTGGGAACATATTGTTAATAAAGAATCGATAAACCGAAAAAAACGTATTGGCGAACGCCAAGAAAGCACAATTCTTGCTCCACTTGAAGCGATCCACTTACCTGCATCGGTTGACGGTTCTGATGGCACCAATCGTGGTTTAAGACAGCAATGCGCTTTAGAGGCTACTTGTGATACCGAAGCCATTAAATCTTGGTTAAAAGCAAGAGCGAATAATCCAAATACCTTAACTGCTTACAGAAAGGAATCAGAGCGCTTCCTTTTATGGTCGGTTCTTGAAAAGCAAACTGCTCTTTCTTCCTTAAACATTGAACAATGCTCCGATTATCTACGCTGGTTAGAGCAACTAGGACGTACCGATGAAACGGAGTGGGAAAAACGATGGAGACAACCTCAGTCTCTTTGGGTCGGACCTAAAAATGTATCTCGTTCAAGTGGTGACTGGCGTCCTTTTAATAATGCGCTCTCCTTTTCAAGCCGAAAAGCTGCGGTTACCATCATTCGACAGCTTTTTAGCTTTTTACAAAAAACCGGTTACTTACGTTTCAATCCTTTTGATCAGATATCAACCAAAATTCCTCTTCTTCCAGGAGAAGGAAAGCCTAAGGAGTTTGCTGACCGATCTCTTTCTGAACAACAATGGGAAGAAATCCTTAATTACTTAGACAAGATGCCAGACAGCATCACGAAAGCTCGCCTAAAAGTCATCTTACTGCTCGGTAAAGGTTTGGGGATGAGAGCAAGTGAAATGCTCAATGCACGATGCAGTTGGATTCACTTCTCCTCAATTCATCAAACCAGTAATATGGCCACAATTGACATTGTGGGTAAAGGAGATAAAGAAAGACGTCTTCCTCTTAGTGAAGAGCAACTTGGAATCATTAATGACTATTTGCAGTACCGTAAATTAACGGATATTACGGATGCGACTCTCTCACAAGTTCCAATATTAGCTTCAATGAAACCGCGTAAAAAAGGTAGTAGTGATGCGTTGTCTCGTTCAGGACTTTATTTGATCTTATCGAATTTTTTAGAAGAAGTCGCTCGGAGCATTCAAAAGGAACGCCCCGTTGACGCTTCTAAACTACGTACAAGTTCGACTCATTGGTTGCGCCATACGTTTGCGGTTACAAGCCTAAAGGTCATGCCCGTTAATATTGTACAAACCGCAATGGGACACGCTTCAGTCGGAACGACAAGTCGCTATATCATGCCAGACCAAAGAGAAATATTTGAAGCCATGAAGAAGAAATCGTCTATCTAGGCGGATTTCTTTACCACAGAGGCTGAGTATTTCAATATAAAAGTTTGAATCGTCAACTTAGCATTTAAAGGATGATCTGCCATCCGTGCCATTTTTTCTGCTTCAGACCAATAGGCTAAAAGAGGTTTTACGTCTAAATTCTGCGCTAAAGAGATAATCTCAGACTGCTTTTTGACGTTATAGCGAACAGCTAGTCCTTGTGTCGCATAAATTAAATCACAAACAAATCGCTGAATGTATGCAATAAAGGCAGGTAAAGGAATCTCGATATTAAGTGCATCAAAGACTTGAAAATGCGTTAGCTGATTTCCTTTTAGCAGTAAATCCAAAAGGATCGCCTCTACATCTTCCGAGAGTCTTAACTTCACATCTTTTTCAAATAGTAAAAGAGGCATTCCTCCAAAAGAAGCCAAGGTACTTTCGGGATCCTTAACACCATTTTCACGCAAAAACTGCTGAGCTTGCGCCTTCGGAGGAAAAGGAACTCGAACCAACTGACAACGAGAACGAATCGTCGGCAACATCGCATCTAAATCATCAGTAGCCAAAACAATCGTTGTTCCTGCCGGTGGTTCTTCTAAATTTTTTAATAAAGCTGAACTTTGATCCGCTAACATCATATTAGCCGGATAAATCAACACAACACGATTTCCACCACGATGACTGGTCGTAGAAAGAAATTCACCCAAAGATCGAATTTTCTCTATAGGGATCTGTCGAGATAATCCTTTTTTACTCTCTGACGTTGTCTTCGTTACTGCCCAGGGTTGAGGATGTGCTACTTCTTCAGCCGGACTTAATACCAAACGCAAATCAGGATGCGTACCTGCCTCGGTTAATTTACAACTTGCACATTGTCCACAAGCTCCACCTTGAACCGGGTGTTCACAAAGAATAGAACGAGCAAAGGAAGCGGCTAATTCATATACGCCACATCCTCGTTGTCCGTAAATTAAAACAGCACTCGGTAATTTTTGCCTAAGTTTTTCCAACATAAGTGCTGGGGCTTTTAACCATGGATAGACATCTAATCCCATGAGGCAATCTTCCTACGTAACAACTCACTAATAACTTCTATCGGTTGTGATGCATCTACGACAAAGTATCGGTTAGGATTTTCTCGAGCTAAACGAAGATACTCTTCCCGAACCCGCTTATGAAAACTAATTTCTTCAGATTCAAAGCGATCGGCATTATTACCAAGACGCTTAGAAGCCTCTTCAACATTAAGATCAAAAATAATCGTTAAATCTGGTTCGATATCAGGATGAACAAAACGAACTAATGTATCTACGTACTCTTTAGGTTGCATGCGACCTGCACATTGATACGCATAAGAAGCATCAGTGAAACGATCGCAAAGAACCCATTTACCAGATTCGACTGCAGGACGAATAACTTCCGATAAATTTTGTTCTCGAGATGCAAACATCAATAACATTTCACACTTCACGGACATTGGATCGTTTAACAGTAAAGAGCGAATCTTTTCCCCAAGTTCTGTACCACCGGGCTCTCGCGTCATCACTAAATTCTTTCCCTTCTGCTGAATCGCCTCTGCAATGACTGGAATTTGTGTACTTTTTCCCGCTCCATCGACTCCTTCAAGAGTGATAAAACGACCTCTTTCTTGTTCCATAATCATTTACCTCGATTTCTCAAATACTTTTGAACAGCCACGTTATGTTCTCTTAATGACTTTGAAAAATGTGACTGCCCCTGCCCTTTCGCGACAAAATACAGATAGTCAGTTTCATCTGGGTGAGCCGCGGCCTCAAGAGACTTTAAACTTGGATTAGCAATCGGTGTTGGAGGTAATCCAACTCTTGTATAAGTGTTATAGGGTGTATCTTTCTTTAGATGAGAACGCAAGATCACACCTTTAAAATCCTTGATACCGTATATGACAGACGGGTCCGTCTGTAGGAGCATTCCTCTTGCTAATCGATTATGAAAAACGCTAGAAACTAATTTTCGATCCTGCTCGGATCCCGTTTCTTTTTCAATTAATGAAGCAAGAATCAGTAGTTCATAAGGCGTTTTTAGTGTAAGGCCTGAATCCCTATTATTCCAAACGGTTTCAAGACGTTTCTTTTGTTGAGTGTAGGCTTGCTTTAGAATCTCGGTATCTTTAATGCCAACAGAAAAAGTATAGGTATCTGGAGCAATCCAACCTTCTAAATAAGTTCCCTCAGGCGCACCAATTACCGCATTAATCTCATCAGAAGATAAGGTTTTACTGACTGAATTTAAATCAGAAGTGTTTTGTAATACTTGAATCAGTTGCCCTGTTGTCATACCCTCAACAAGAGTAATTTTACTAGTCATGACTTGACCACTGGAAAGACAATCCACTAATTGTCTAAGACTCCAACCTTGCTTGAGTTCATAACGCCCCGTATGGATATTACGGTCTACATTCATTACCCGAAATAAAGCAACAGCAAAGGTTGGGTTAATATCAATACCAAGTGCTTGAATATTAGAGATAATTTTACGAATTGTATCGCCCGAATTCACATTCAAGACAACTATTTTTTCTTCCTTAGGAAAAGGTAACGCATAATCGTTGATATACCACCACAGAACACCACCAACTAAAACAATGCCGGCTACCACTAATGCCAAAAAAACTTTAAGCAGTTTGAACAAATTCGTCTCCTCCTAAGTCCTAGAATCATAACATCTGATTTTTACTCCTACCCCAATTTCTGTTAGTGTTCTTTTTAACAAAAGTAAACACCGTTATGGAATTCATTATGCAGGCAAATATTTCAGAAGAACTTAATTGGAACTACAGCTTGGAACCCAACTATCGACTCTTACTTGTCAAGGGCGAGGACTCAGAACGGTTTCTCCAAGGACAGTTAACTCAAGATGTAGTCAAACTCCCTCAGAATAAAGCTCAGTGGTGTTCGGCATGTAATTATCAAGGGCGAGTCGCCTCCTCCTCTCTAATCCTTCGAACTTTAAATGGTTTTGCCTTACTATTACCCTCATCGATTGCTGAATTAGAGATGAATCGACTGAAGCGATATATTCTTCGCTCTAAGGTGACAATGGAGATCTCCGATTTATCAATTTGCTACGCTCGCTTACCTTTAACAGACATCAAAGCAGACTACCCTAACCTTCCTTCAGATGACATGCAAGTTTATGTAGACGAATCTTGCATATTGGTACGCTTACCGTGTCTACCAGCTGATGAAGATGCGATTCGTTGCCTTATTATCAAAAAGGATAACGCAGACGTATCCCGTGTAAGTACATCAAATCAGTTATCTCGTGACTTGTTATTACAAGGTATTGCTTTGATTGAAGCATCAGAGACTTTAAAATGGCTCCCTCAAGCGTTGAATTTAGATCTCATTGGCGCTGTAGCACGAAATAAAGGTTGTTATACCGGCCAAGAAGTCATCAACAAAACACAAACTTTGGCTCGGATTAAACGACGGATGTTTTTAGGAGAAATTGACTCTCCTGTTGTAAATCAAAGCGAAATCATGTGTGACGGTACTCCGGTGGGTAATGTTGTTTTAAGTAACCAACAACGATTTCTGTACGTTTTAGATTGGGAATTCGAAAATAAAACACTTACTCTGAACGATCAAATCATTCAGAATATTCCACTTCCTTATCTTGTGAATATTCCAAAATCTGCCATCTAACTAGGCAGATAGAAGAAATGCCATCACAGTTTATGACACACAGTGATGGCATTTTTCTGATCAAAACCCTTTTAACATTTCCAAGAACTTGGATCAGAAGGTGTTTTTGAGTTTTTTACGATTTGAATCGTCTGTGGTCTTGATGCTCCAAGCCAACGATAGTGAATCTTAATATCGCCAGGGCACATTGTGCACCCACCACAACTACCGGCATCCATCACGATTCGTTCTACCATTTTTTTCTCAACCCAACGCTGAACCATTGCCTCAACAGCGAAAGGATCAGAACGAAAATGCAATGCGAGTTCATGCAACGACACGATTTTTCGTTCTTGAATATAGTTAGCAATATCCTTAAGAATCATTGAGTTAACCTTTCTGATCTATGAAAGAAACGTTAGGTGCCTCTTCTTTATGGTCGGAAAAAAATTTTAAATAAACCAATAACGCCAACAGAGCAAACACACAGGCACATATCGCCATAGAGGAATAAACCGGGTGTTGCGAGAAAGTACCGGCCTGGTAGGTAATGGTCGCGGCGCTGTAGCCCACAACCGTTGTCCAGATCGCTCCAAACACCGTCCAACGAGAACCAATTTCTCGCCACATTGCACCAATTGAAGCACAACACGGAATGTAAAGTAAAACCATTAATAAATATGCAAATGCTCCCAGTCTTCCATCAAAGAGTTGATGCATAGCAAGTACAGTACCTTTTTGAATTTCTTGCGACTCAGCTTGTTGGTCAATATCCGTTAAATCATCCTCAACTTTCAAAGACAATGGATCCATAAAGAAATCTTTGTATGAAGCTAAATTATCCGTGATCGAACCTAAAGCTTCGGTTACTGTTGCTGAAAGGCTAAAGACTTCAATTTCTTCACTTTCACCTGCTTCAGAATCTTTTGATTCATTCGCTTGTTCACCAATTCCAGCGTAAAGAGAATCTAAGGTACCGACAACCGCTTCTTTGGCCAAAATTCCAGTGAATACGCCGACAGCGGCAGGCCAATTCTCTTGTTGAACCCCAATCGGTTCAAACACTGGAACAATCGTTTTACCAATCTTCGAAAGAACGGATTTATCCGTATTTTCATTACCAAAGGAACCGTCTGTACCTAAAGAATTAAGGAACGCTAAAACAGCAACAATGATCACAATCAGTTGACCAGCCTTTAGGATGAAACTCTTTAATCGATCCCAAGTTCTTAAACCTAATGTCTTTAAGGTCGGAATATGATAAGGCGGTATTTCCATCACGAAGGCACTCGCTTCTCCCGCAAGTGCTGTCTTTTTCAAGATAAATCCCGTCAAAATAGCGACAACGATACCAATTAAATACAAAGAAAAGACAAGATTTTGACCACTTAACGGCCAGAAGGTCGTCGCAAAAAGAACATAGACGGGGAGTCGTGCACCACAACTCATAAAAGGAGCCATGAGGACGGTTGCAATTCTTTCGCTTTTCTTTTCCATGGTTCGAGCGGCCATGATGGCAGGGACACTACACCCAAAACCAACGATTAATGGAACAAAAGATTTTCCTGGTAAACCTAGTGCTCTCATGAATCGATCCATCACGAAAGCAGCTCGGGCCATATACCCAGAATCCTCTAAGAAAGATAACGAAAGGAATAAGCAAGCTATCACCGGTATAAAGGTTGATACCGTTTGGATACCTCCTCCAATACCATCGGCAACAATCGTTTTAATCCACTCGGGACATCCTATAGAAGACAACAACTGCCCAAGTCCCGTGACAAAGATTCCACCAAATAGGATATCGAAGAAATCAATAAAGGCCGATCCGATGTTAATCGAAAAGATAAACATCAAATACATTACAAAAAGGAAAATTGGAATTCCGAGCCAACGATTCAGAACCAAACGATCCAATTTTTCGGTAAATGTCGTCGACACTTCGCCCATACGCTTGATCGAGGCATTTGCAACTTCCGTCACAAACTGATAACGAGTATCGGCAATCACAATATCAAGATCACCTTGATAATCTTGAATAATGTTCTTAGCTGTACTTTGTGTTTTAGCTAGGTCGATTCCGTTTAAATAGTCAACGATTGCACTATCGCCCTCTAATATTTGTTCTGCAATCCAATGTGGACGATTGACGTTCTGTCGACCTAAATCTTCACCAATCGTTCGAATCGCATTGCTAATATCGGGAGCAAATCGAATGGGATTAAATGGAATTGTCAAAGAATCCAATTCTCGGTCAATCACTCGACATAATTCATCTAAGCCATTTTCTTTTGAAGCGATAATGCCAACGACCGGAATACCCAATTTATCTTCAAGGGCTGATAAATTAATCTCAATTTGATGATCTCGAGCCACATCCAACATATTAACGACCACAATCATTGGAACCTGCATTTCAATCAATTGGGTCGTTAAATATAAATTTCGTTCTAAATTGCTCGCATCAACAATATTAATAACTAATTCGGCTTCATCGAGCATGATGTAGTCACGAGCAACTTTTTCATCTTCACTCGCAGCGGAGCTCGGCTGTAATGAATAAATTCCAGGCAAATCTACAATCGTAATGTGGCGATTAGCGTAATCAAAAGAACCACACTTTTTCTCTACAGTAACGCCTGGCCAATTACCTACGATCTGATTCGATCCTGTTAATCCATTAAATAAAGTTGTCTTCCCGCAGTTCGGATTACCGACTACACAGATAATATTTCTTTTTAAAGCCATGTTCTTAGCTAATTTTTTCAACGTTTAGTATTTTTATTTCTTCTTTACGTACACTGATATAAGAACCACGTACCTTAATTTCAATTGGATCCCCTAAAGGAGCAATGCGAGTGACATCAAACTGTGTTCCAGGTAAAACGCCTAAAGCCAAAAGACGTCTACGATATTCCGGTAACCCAGCATTAAAGGACACTACCCGTCCTTTACTTCCTGGAGTTAAATCTTTTAACAACATTCTTTACTCACCACTTTCTACAATTTTAGGCAACACCATAATCTCATCGGCAATATGATGAGCTACAGCGACACGAGCATCATTGACGGCAATCACAATAGGACCCGAATTAGTCACCAGCGATACGGTAACCGGCATACGAGTCATAATACCTAGATCCCTTAAACGTCGAATTTCAGTTGCTGGGATATTGCCCCACTTGACCAATGTACAAACAGAACCTTCTGTCACTTCAGAAAGTTTTTGCAACACACAAGCTTCTTTATTCATATCAATATGCTCGTTAATATTTCTAAATGGTAATGGGAATTAATTGGTTTGCCAATAAAATGGCTATTGTACGGAGTTTTATCCCTATTTATAAACTTGAGTCTATTTTTAGCCAAAATTAAACCCCGTTTACGAAACGGGGTTTAATTTGATCTCATTTTACGGTTGAGCTTTCGATTGATCACCAGCTAGAACCCAAGTTATTTCATTGGGTTTAATGTATTTACGGAAAGCGGTATTAACATCAGAGGTAGTCAGAGCCTCTATTTTCTTTTCTAGATCTCGACTAAAGTTCCAATCTCTTCCCTCCTTCATCTTAGCTAACCAACTCGCTACGATTACAGAGTCTTGGGCTCTCGCTACTCCTTTAGCCTGAATCAACCCCTTTTTAGCTTCGGTAACTTCGGTTTCTGTAAAACCATTTTTAAGGGCCTGCTCAATCACATCTTTAGCACTCGCTTCTGCCTTTAAAAGATTTTGAGGAGCTACGATTGCTCGGAACACAAACATGCCGTTATTTCCCTTCGAAGGAATAATGACGGAAGATCCTGCACCGTAAGATAAGCCTTCCTTTTGACGTAAACGATCAATTAAACGGTTTGATAAACCCGTACCGCCACCCAAAATCCAATTTGCCACCATCAATGCAGGTGCATCAGCATCTGTATCTGAAATTGGGAACACTGATTTAGCGATAAGATTCGCATTTTCTTTTTCTGGAGTATCAATAACAATTCGAGTCGCCTGAACTGGACGGTATTCATGAACGATGCGTTGATAATCGGCTTTTGACACAAAAGTTGAAAAATCATCCTTCAAAATTTCAGTAACAATCTTAGGATCAAAATCGCCAACAATCGCAATTTGCCCTCGAGCCGTACCCATCATCGTTTTATGAAAGTTCTTCACACTTTCTAAACTTGTATCATTTAGTTGTGTAAGTACTTCTTTTAGACTTGATTTATGACGAATATCTCCTTTCGGATAGGTATTAAAGTGTTGATTAATCGCTTCAATCGCTAAAGCATCGGGTTTATCAAGTTGTGACTGAGTAGCTACTACGAGTTGTTTTTTAAGTTGTTCAAACTCGGACGTCGGAAATGCGGAGTGTTTCCACAAATCTGCTACTAACTTTAATGCCTTCGGTAAATTTTCTGCCGTTGTAACAAAACTCGTCAAACCGCCTTGCATCTTCAATTGAGTCATCTCATCTTCAATTTGCTCACGATTTTTCGTCGATGTACCTCGAGTCAACATCGCTGTTGCAAGACGAGAATTCATCGATTGATTGAACAGACTCTTTTCACTGCCCCAATCAAAATGCATAGATACGGTTACTGTTTTACCACGAGTCTTTTTCGGTAATAGAGCAACTTCTAAATTGCCAATTCGTAACCGTTCGGTCCTTTGATTTAAGTTATCAAAACTTGCTTCAAAAGACTCAGCAACGTCCCCTTCGGTTTTAGGAACATAAGAAGCCAATAATTCCTCAGCGCTTGGAGCTGAAGGAATAACCGCTCTTTTTGGATTTTCTTCAGGGAGAAAAACACCGACAACCCGATTATCTCTTACAAAATACCGTGAAGCCACCGAATCGGCTTGTTCTGTGGTCACTTTGGCCATACGATCTCGACTATAGAAAAATAGTCGCCAATCCCCTAAGGCAATGAATTCAGAAAGTCCAATCCCAAACTCCTGAGGGTCTGCCAGCATTCTTTCATAAGATGTAGCACTTTCTAACTTAGAGCGTTCAAGTTCTTTAGTCGTTATCGGTTTTTCTTCAAAAGAGGTTTCAATGGTTTGAATCAAGACGTTTTTGACCTTTTCAATTGGTTCGCCCTTCTTCACAACCGCCCCAAACATCACATATCCTGGTTTCTGAGCTCCAATAGCATAACCATAGACATTGGTAGCCAATCCAGTTTTAACTAAGGCATCATATAAGCGTCCAGTCGGAGTATCGGATAGGATATCAACAGCGGTCTCGATCGCAGCCATATCTGCGTGCAATGCACTAGGAATACGATAGGCAACAGACACTAACTGACTTTCACCACGTCGACGGATTTCAAAATAACGTTCACCATCGGCGGTTGGTTCAACGGTCCACTCTTTGGGAAGCGTTTGCTTTGGATTTTCAATCGAAGAAAAATCTCGGAAAATCCACCCTAATACTTTCGTGACATCAAACTTACCACTAACGGTGAGAACGGCATTATCGGGGCGATAGAACTGTTGGTAAAACCCTTGAAGATTGCGAATTTCAACATTTTCAATGTCACTACGATTTCCGATCGTACTCTTACCGTAGTTATGCCAGTCATAAATCATAGACTGCATCCGCTTCATCATGACTCTAGGGGGAGAATTTTCTCCCATTTCATATTCATTGCGCACAACACTCATTTCACTATCAAGATCTTTTTGCGCAATAAAAGAGTTTCTCATGGCATCGGCCATCCAGCCTAACGCCCACTGTAAATTATCTTCTGTAGCATTAAAGGACACGTAGTAATTAGTTCGGTCCAACCAAGTCGAACCATTCATAGAAAAACCTCTACGAGTGAATTCCTTAGTCGGGTCCGGATAGTTCTTACTTCCCTTAAATAGTAGGTGTTCTAATAGGTGAGCCATTCCGGTTTCACCATAGTTTTCATGGCGTGAGCCCACCAAATACGTCATATTCACAGTAGCAGTTGCTTTTGAAGCATCTGGAAAAAGAATAACTTTTAATCCATTGGCTAAGCGATATTCCGTGATCCCTTCAACCGTTGGTCCTACTACAATGTTTTCAGGTAAATTCATTTTATTTTCAACAGAAATAGTGGCACCTGCAGACACAACAGTCGTTGCCATACAAGTTGCTATCGTAATTTTCTTTATCGTATTCATCTTAAATTCATACACTCCATGGTGATCAAAAGGATACCGATGTTTTTAAAGTATGCGTAAAAAATTGATTAAAAGCGTATCGAAAATTTACTTGATCCTAAAAAAATAGAACCCCAAAACCGCTCAAAAAAGGAATGATGTATCGATAATTCATTGATCTAATAGCTTGATTTAACAAAAAAGATTTTTTTTTGTAAAATTGCAAGCTTGACATTTTTTACTTCGAGGATATAACTTGAAACTTCTTTTTGATTTGTTGCCTGTTATTCTATTTTTCGGCACATTCAAATATGCACAATCAAATGCTGACACTGCGACCTACTTCTGTAACATGTGGCTCGGTGGTGGTTTTGATGCGCAACAAGCTCCTGTCATTTGTGCAACTGCTGTGGCCATTGTAGCTTCAGTCGCTCAAATCCTATGGATGGCTCTTCGAGGTAAAAAAATAGAACCAATGCTTTGGATTTCATTAGCGGTCATTTTAGTATTTGGTTCTTTAACAATTTGGCTTCACAACGAAATGTTCATCAAGTGGAAGCCCACTATTTTGTATTGGCTTTTTGCCTCTGTTTTACTAGTTGGCCGTCTTTCTGGAAAAAATTTCATTGAAACCTTACTGGGTAAACAACTCAAGCTTCCAAAAGAAGTTTGGACGACCATGTTGTATGCATGGATTATCTTTTTTTCCGTTATTGGCTGTATCAACCTTTTCGTTGCTTACACTTTCTCAACCGACACATGGGTTAATTTCAAGTTATTTGGGTTAATGGGACTGACACTCATTTTTACCCTTGGAATTGGTGTATATGCAACGAAATACATGAAAAATGATTCTATTTGAGTAAGGAAATAACAGTGAGTCACACTCCATCACTTGAACGCATCCAGTCTGCAATGGAACCTCTCTTCCCTATTGAATTACGCTTTACAGAACTCGCTAGTCAACCGGGAGGAGTTTTACACATTTCTCAGGGTGCTTTGTACAACCTTTTTGTCATTTCTCGTCGCTTTGAAGGAATGCCACGAGTTGAACGTCATCGTATCGTTTACGAATACTTGAAACCCTTTATCGGGCATGGCGTTCATTCCATTAATATGACATTATTAGCACCAAGCGAATCTCGACACTAAATAAGCGCGATTCACTGAGGTCCATCAGTACTCTTTTCCAAGGCAAATTAGATATGAAACGTATTTTATTTTCTGTTTTAGGACTTATGGCCAGCTCTGCTGTTTTAGCTCAAACAGCTTTAGAAGTAAATGGTCAGGTTATTTCAAGTCAATCGCAAAAACAGATCATGCAATTATTGGATAAGCAAGGGGTTAAGGACAAAGACCAGCAACTGGCTATGGCTCGTAATATCCTTGTAAGACAAGCAGTTGTTGTCCAAGAAGCTTCTAAACAGAAAATTACTACAGATCCAGCTGTTAAACTCGCTATTGAAGAACAGAAGACTAGTTTGCTTCAAAATGAATTAATTCGTCGTAACGTTCTTAACAAGGACATTACTGAAAGTGAAGCCAAAAAAGTTTACGAAGATCTCAGCAAAACATACAACCCTAACGAAATAAAGTTACGCCACATTTTAGTTAAGACCGAAAAAGAAGCAACGGATCTCATTGCCTCAATCAAAAAAGGCAAAGACATGGCCAATATCGCTAAAGAAAAAAGCCTAGATAAGGCCAGTGCTAAAAATGGTGGTGAAATTCCATTTACTAATATTAAAGCCTTTGCAGTCCCTGGCTTCGGTGAAGCGGGGCTTGCTCTCGATAAAGGACAGGTTCGACCGATTCCTTTTAAGAGTAATCTTGGATACCACATTATTAAGTTAGAAGATAAACGAACAGTTCCATTCCCAGAGTTTAAGAAAGTTCGTGCAGAAATGGAAAAATTAGCTTCTCAGAGAAAAGTTCAAGATTATTTTGCTAAGCTAATTAGATCTGCAAAAGTTGCAGAAGTTCAGGATAAAAAGAAAAAATAAGATTACTATAAAGCGTCCTTAGTGACGCTTTTTTTCTACATGCTGTATAGTCAATCGTGCTTGAATTTCTAACTATTGGTCTTTTTTGTGTCGGTTTGCTATCTTGTATTCTGACAAAAACTTCGATCATCTTTGCTCTGTTATTTGGATTTTGTGTCTTTATTGGATATGGCCTAGTAAAACAATGTGCGTTGGCTTACCTTTTAAGGTCTGCTTTTAACAGTACACGCAGGGTTTTAACTATTGCTCTTGTAATGTTGTTAATTGGAGCATTAACAGCGAGTTGGCGAGCTGCGGGGACCATTGCTTACATCGTTTCTTTCGCTTGTCAGTACATCGAGCCTGAAATTGGCTTACTCTCGGCTTTTCTACTGAATGCCCTACTTTCAACGCTTACTGGAACCTCATTTGGAACCGTAGCCACTATGGGTGTAATCACTATGACGCTCTTAAACGCCATGGGATATCCTGCCTGGCTTTCTGGAGGGGCCATTTTGGCTGGTATTTACGTCGGTGACCGTTGTTCCCCAGTATCCACAAGTGCACTCCTTGTTTGTGCAGTAACCCAAACAACAATTTATAAAAATATTCGACTGATGATTCGTACCTCTATCATCCCAATGATTCTTAGTTGTGGGTTTTATCTTATAGCTGGACTTTTTATCGATTCACAAACAACCACCCTAGATATTTCCCAAATTTTTTCCAAAGGATTTGATTTAAATTTTTGGACTGTTATTCCGGCCTTGATATTGGTTGCTTGCATCAGTATTCGTTGCGACATTCGTCTAACCATGGTTTTGAGCTTAACATCTGCCATTCCCATCTGCATTTGGATTCAAGGTATGAATCCACAGGAATTGGTCTACACGTTAATTAGTGGATACGAAGCTAAAAATGATCAAATTGCTCTTTTACTCAATGGTGGTGGTATTTTATCCATGGTTACCGTTGTTGCTATTGTCGTCATTTCTTCAACATTTTCTGGACTTTTTGAAAGTACGGGCCTTATTCGCAGTATTCAAAGATATATAACGTTAATAGCAAAAAAAATCACACCATTTGGTACCATTATCGTAACCAGTTTAGTAACAGCCGGGATCGCTTGTAACCAAGCCCTTCCTATTATGCTAACTCAACAACTTTGCCAACCCCTCGTCTCTGATCGGCAAAGATTAGCAATTGACATAGAAAATTCCGCTGTTGTATTAGCGCCACTGGTTCCCTGGTGTATTGCTGGGGCTATTCCATTAGCTATTTTAGGCGCTCCAACACAAGCAATTAGCTCTGCAGTTTATCTATGGTTATTGCCTTTATGGGGACTATTGGCCCAAAAACATCGCTTACAACAAAACTGGAACAGTTAAGTTATTTTTGAACCATCTGTGTATTAGTCATAGATGGCTTTTACTCACTTTCGGTTTTTGCAATTAAACAATCATTTGTTGCAATTAATAATATAAGACAATAATGTCTATCTTATTTTTGTTTTTGGGTTTGTTATTTCTAAATAGCTTAGGCTTTAGATAACAGATCGGATTGGTGATTTATGTACAGAATTGCAATTTACGGTAAGGGTGGTATTGGTAAATCGACAACCATCAGTAATTTAGCATCAGCCTTTGTTCAAAAAGGGCTAACGGTTTTACAGATTGGTTGTGATCCGAAAGCAGATAGTACGATATATCATCATAATGGTCGTAGTATTCAGAGCGTATTGGATATTTTGCGCTCTAGAGCCGACGGTAAAGTACGATTCGAAGAAATCGTCCATCGTGCTCCAAGTGGAGTCTGGTGTGTTGAAGCTGGCGGTCCTTCGCCTGGTACAGGATGTGCAGGACGAGGAATTGTCGCTACCTTTGAAGCCTTAACTTCGGTGCGAGCTTTTGAAATTATTCAACCGGATATTGTTCTGTTTGATGTTTTAGGGGATGTCGTCTGTGGCGGTTTTGCAATGCCAATCCGTAAGGGCTACGCCGATCACGTGTTTATTGTGACATCAGGGGAAAACATGGCGATATACGCCGCGGGGAACATTGCACAGGCCATTAAAAACTTTAAAAATAGAGGCTACGCCAAACTTTCCGGAATTATTCTAAATCGTCGTAATGTACAAAATGAAGTTGAAAAAGTACAGGAATTAGCCCAAGCGTGCGATTCTGAAATTATTTATCAACTCCCCCGTTCTTCGACCGTTCAACAAGCTGAAGAATTACAAAGTACCGTTGTTGATGCGTTTCCTCAATCTAGTATGGCAAACGAATATATGCAATTAGCCGATGCATTGTTAACAAAAGTTCAGGCCTCTAAAACAAATCGCGTCATTCCGATACAGACGCAAGACTTAGGGATGTAATCTTATGATTTTGTCTAAAGCGGTACCACTTCCTTCGGTCGAAATCGCACAAGCCTCGTTTCCATCTCCTTTTTCAGCAACGCTTGAATACAGCGCACCAGCTCGAGGACCTTGGACCATTATGCATCTTGGGTTACTCGTTCCAGAGACCCATATTATTTTCGTTTGTGCCCAATGTTGCCTAAGAGGCGTCGTTATGAGCGCTGCGGAGCTCGGCGCTCTTGACCGTTTTTCCACTATCACAATCGAAGATTGCAACCTTTTGGAGGGCGACACCGAAGAGGTTCTCATTCAAGGGGTTGACGATATTCTCAAAAAGATCCCATATAAGCCTAAAGCCGTTCTGCTTTATACTAGTTGTGTACATGAATTCATCGGAACGGACCTAACCTTTACCTTTGATCGTCTTAGAGAGCAACATCCTGATATCGATTTTACCGATTGCTACATGACTCCCATTTTGCGCAAGCGTTTATCTCCTGATGCCCGCAATCGTCGTCAAATTTATACTTTACTTAAAGCTCAAAGCCGAAAAGATGAAGGAATCTCGATTTATGGCGATATCAATCCTTTAGGACAATATTCAGATGTTGCTCAATTGATTTACCAATCGAAAAGACCATTGCGTTCAATTACGGCAACTCAAACCTATGAAGAGTATCAAGCATTAGCTAAATCTTCGATCGCTTTAGCTCTAAATCCTGTAACAACAGCAACACTGAAGTGGGCTCAAGAATCTCTTGGACAACAGTCTGTCATGCTCTCCAACGGTTTTTCTTTAACCGAAAATCGCCTTATGCTCGAAAATTTTTCGCAACTCCTAGGCGTTAAATGCGATTTATCGGTTGTTGAATCCTATTTTCAAAAATCTCTTAAGAAAGCTAAAGAGATCATTCAAGATACTTCCATTGCGATTGACTATACGGCGACAACTCGCCCTCTTTCACTCGCTCGTTTTTTAATTGAAAACGGCTTCAATGTCCAAGCACTCTACCTAGATCAGTTCATGGGGACAGAAAAGAACGATTATGAATGGCTCAAAAAATACCATCCAACTCTTAGGATTTATCCAACAGTCCATCCAGGTATGACTTTTGCCCGTCCTTCTGTCGCATCTAAAACCTTAGCAATTGGACAAAAGGCCTCTTACTTCACCAATACAGATTATTTTGTCAACCTCATTGAAGGAGGAGGCATGGATGGTATTTCTGGTACTGCTCGACTTTTAGAGCTGATGACTGAGGCCTATTTAGAAAAAAAAGACTCAAAAAAACTCATCCAAATCAAAGCATTGGGATGTACTCGTAGGGGTAGATTATGAGACAAGCTAATGCCTTTTTATCGGTTTATACCGCAGATAATTCTGGAATGTGCTCTGCTCTTTACGAGCTCGGTGGTTTGGTTATCATGCATGATGCCTCCGGTTGTAATTCGACCTACACAACCCATGATGAACCGCGCTGGTTTGATAAAGCTTCCATGGTTTATATTTCGGGACTAACTGAAGTAGATGCCGTTTTAGGTAATGAAGAACATTTAATTCAAAATATTTGTGAAGTCGCTAAACAATATTCACCTAAATTTATTGCTCTCGGAGGAACTCCCATTCCTATGATGATGGGATGCGATTACGACGGCATTGCTCAAGAAGTCGAATTTAGAACCCAGATTCCTTGTTTCGGCTTAGATACAAATGGAACTAAGGATTATGTTAGCGGTACTAGTCAAGCATTCCGTAAATTAGCTGAACGCTTTTCTATTACACGACATTCAAAAACAGACAGTTCAACCATTTCGGTCAATATTTTGGGCTTAACCCCTTTAGATTTTTCAATTAACGGAAATGCAGAACAAATTCAACAAATTCTACGTTACAAAGGATTTGACGTTATCAGTACCTTTGCTATGGGAAGTTCGTTAGCTGATATTCAAAAGGCGGGTAATGCTGACGTAAATTTAGTCGTAACTGCTAGTGGCTTAGAGGTCGCCCACTATTTTTACGAAAAATTCCAAATTCCTTTTGTGGTTGGTTGTCCAATCGGTCATTGGATGACTCAACAAGTTACTGAACAATTAAAAATTGCTTATAAAGAAAAAGTTAATATCAATTTAACAACCGATGGAAAAGAAGACACGGATGAAAGTAATTATAAAGTTTATATTATTGGCGAACCCGTGATTGCAACTTCTACCCGGTGTGCTTTGACGCACGATCATCAGATATCCAATGTTCGTGTCCTAACTTCTTTACAAGTGGATCCTTGTCTATTGACTAAAAATGATCAAGCCAGATGTTCAGAAGATGATTATTTAGAGAATTTAAAAGGGGCTCAATTAGTTTTAGCAGATCCCATTTACCGTCTTGTTACTAAAGATACTAATTCATTTGTAGATTGGCCCCATGAGGCCTATTCCGGAAGAATTTGGCGTTCCAATATTCCGATTTTCATTGGTGACTCTTTTAATAAATGGTTTGAACAGCGTAAAGAACGCGCCCCTCTTATTTAAGATTCGGAGTACTTTCATGTTTATAAAAAAGATCCTAACCGTTGCAACCTTCGTTTTATGTTCCGCATCGCTTCAAGCAAGAACTATTATCGATCATATGGATCGCACGGTTGAAGTTCCCGATACGATTCAGCGAATCGCCGTTACGAATATTTTTCCGTTTCCCTCTGTTTTAAGTGTTTTTTTAGGAGGAGCCGACAAGATTGTAGGAATTCATAAGGTTTCAAAGGTTGCCGCAGAGAAAGGTCTTTTAGCCCAAATTTACCCAGCAATAAAGAACGTGAACACCTCCTTCATGAAAGGTAATACGGTCAACATTGAAAGCCTTTTAGCTCTAAATCCCGATGTGGTATTCGTCAATGCGGGAGATACTGTTGCCATTAAGGCCATAGAAAACGCAGGAATTCCCACGATTGCGGTTAGTGTCAATAAATGGAATTACAACGTCTTGACGACCTATGAAGCTTGGTTAAAGTTATTAAGTGATGTTTTCCCAGAAAGAAGTAAGGCGGATAAGGCCTCTACCATTAGCCAAGAAGTTGCTCAATTTATTAATAGTCGAATTGCAACGATTCCAGACAATGAACGACAGCGTATCCTTTTCCTATTCCAATATGAACCCAAACGCATCGTCACAAGTGGAAAAAAATTCTTTGGCCAATACTGGGCAGACGCTATTGGAGCCAAAAACGTAGCTGAAACAATTCAAGCCGAAAATTCTAATGCTCAGGTTAATATGGAGCAGATTTATTCGTGGAATCCAGATATTGTTTTCATCACAAACTTTACTCCTACGCTCCCACAGGATTTGTTTACCCATAAATACAACGATTGGAGTTCGATCAAGGCCGTTAAAGAGCAACGTGTCTATAAAATGCCTTTAGGGATTTATCGAAGCTACACACCTTCAGCGGATACTCCAATGACTTTATTATGGTTTGCAAAAACGATTTATCCTGAGTATTTCAAAGATGTTGATTTAACTCGCGAAGTTAAAAATTACTATAAAAAATTATTTAACGTAGACTTAACAGATCAACAGGTTTCTTCAATCTATGAAGCCAGAAGTGATCGAGCCGAAGGCTTTACAGGATCCGTTTCAGCAAGAAAATAACTAAAAAGGACAAGTAAAACCATGTTGACCTATCAAAGAATTATCGTTTTATGTTTAGTGTTGCTTGTTGCAACTACGTTAGTCTCTTTGGCTTGTGGTCGATATTGGATTGATATTGAAAATATTTTCTATACCCTACTGGCTCCACTAAACCGGAGCCAGCAAGTCACAGATACGATGCTTTCCATTGTATGGAATGTTCGTTTGCCTCGAGTGTTATTGGCAATCGTTGCTGGAGCAGGATTGGCGGTTGCTGGAACTGCCTTTCAAGCGCTTTTTGCTAATCCTTTAGCTACACCTGACACCTTAGGAGTTGCAACAGGATCCGCTTTCGGTGCAGTACTAGGAATTTTGCTCGGTATTGATGGTTTTGGAATTCAAATTAGCTCACTTTTTATGGGCTTAATGTCAGTGATACTGGTTTATGGAGTAAGTCGAATTCGGGGACAAAATTCGGTTTTAATGTTGATTCTCTCCGGTCTAGTGATCGCAGCGCTCTTTAGTGCCCTAATTAGCCTAGTTAAATACGTCGCTGATCCCCAAGATGTCCTGCCTTCAATCACTTTTTGGATGATGGGCTCCCTAACTGGAGCCACAATGAAAACACTGGCCCTAGGACTTCCTTTTATTCTCACTGGGTCAATTGTTCTTTATAGTTTACGATGGAAGCTTAATGCACTATCTTTACCGGAAGACGAAGCTCGGTCTTTAGGAATTCCCCTATTCCGCCTTCGAGTTCTAGTCATTGTTTGCGGGACGATGATTACCGCCAGCGTGGTCAGTATGTGTGGTTTGATCGGCTGGGTTGGATTGTTGATTCCCCACTTTACACGACTTTTACTCGGTAACAACAATACTCAAGTCCTACCTACATCGCTTATTTTAGGGGCGCTATTTGTTCTTTCAGCCGACACACTAGCTCGTAGTGCAACAGAATTTGAAATTCCAGTTTCGATCCTAACAGCGTTGATTGGAGCACCTGTTTTTATTATGTTGCTTCGTCGCAATGGTGGATTTCAAAACTAAAAGGCAATCAAAATGCAATTTCAAGTCAAAAACGGTTATTTTTCTTACGGTAATCATGAAGTATTACATGGCATTGACTTTACCTTTGATTGTCAAGGAGTCATGAGCATATTAGGACGTAATGGAGCTGGAAAAACAACATTACTTAAATGTATGCTCGGCCTACAGCACTGGACTCAAGGACAAACCTTAATTAATGGATTCGATATTACTAAGATTGCCTCAAAAAAATTCTGGTCTGAAATTGGATATGTTCCACAGGCAAAAATGCCCTCTTTTTCCTATAGCGTGCAAGAACTTGTTGTACTAGGACGCAATGTACACATTGGTAATTTTGCTCAGCCAGGACGTAAAGACTGGGAAATTGTCGAAGAATCTTTAGAACTTGTAGGAATCGCACATTTAAAAAATAAACTTTGCAATCAAATCTCAGGAGGCGAATATCAATTAGCCTTAGTTGCCAGAGCCTTAGTATCTCAACCAAAGCTACTGATTCTTGATGAACCAGAGAGCAATTTAGACTTCAAAAATCAGTTAAGAATTCTAAAAGTAATTACAAAACTAACTCAAGAAAAGAAAATCGGTGCCATCATTAATACCCACTTTCCTGCACATGCTTTAGAAATCAGTTCAAAAGCACTTCTGATGCTACCCGGAAATCGAAGTCTTTTTGGTCCTACACAAGAAATCCTGACTGAAAAAAACTTGACCAAAAGTTTTGGCATTGATGTTCGTATTCTTCCAACGCATTTATCTGAACGCCCCAACTACTGTTGTGTCGTCGCTCTCGACTCAGAAAAATAATTCTCTCCTAATTTAACCATCTTTCGAAAAAGGCTAATTTTTACTCAAATTAGCTTTAATTTCTTATATTTTAATTTTATTAATTAACAAGAGATTGTCATATTTATATAAATCAAACCCAAAAAACAATAAATAATAAATAAAAACAATAAATATATTATTTTTGTACAAATCCAAACAAATAATAAAATAAAAATAGATACAACACACTTACATACCAAACAAATAAATAAACATTAAAAAAATCAACAAACAAAATAGAAATAAATAATTAAATTATAAACGAAATGACAGCAAACAAAAAAGCAATCAAATATTAACAATTTAACCAAATCAACAAATTAAACAAAAACAAATAAACAACAATTATTTACAACAAATAAATATAAATACAAATTAAATTAATTAAACATTTTAAATACACAACATACACATTTAAATACAAGTTAATTTATTATATTTAGACAAAAATAATTGAAAATTACATCACCTTCATTCAACCATATTTATAAAAATCATAAATATATCTATATGTAATATAAATTACAATATCAAATATACACAATAACTAATTGAAATTTCATAATTTTTAAAACAAAAAGTCAAACAAATATTACTTATATCGAATAGCCATACTCGTTATTTAGTCAACAAAATACGATTGAAAAACACTGAAAACATTCACAAGAATCAATAGAAGATATAAATTACGATAACATATTGTTTATTAATACATTTAATATCATTATCATCTTTACAAATAATCATAAATAGCCAAATACCATCCTATGATAAACATTAAGATTTCTTGAAATATTAATCAACAATATAGATATTTATCTTATCTAATTGATATTAAATAATATATGTTGTATATGAAGAATTAAGATCAAAGATTTCTCGTCTTTGACTACATTTATATTTCGGATAAAGATCAATCTTTAATTATTATATATAACATTATCAATAAAATTATTTTTATTTTAATATTACACTTTTATCCTTAAGGACAATTCCCTACCCTATTGAATCAATATATGTAAAACACTTTAAGCAACAAACGATTCAACATTTATTAAAACAAAATAAAACAATAAATAACATTAAATAAACAAAGATAAATATTTAAAATACAAAAAAAACAC
>JAFTYR010000073.1 GCA_017461315.1 Burkholderiaceae bacterium
TACGTAGACAACAATAATTTTGAATGGATCCATCAAAGGATCCTGCCTCAAAATAACCCACTCTTACATAAAGCCATCGCTTATTGGTTTGATCATTATCCAATTGGTTATACCGATGTTGCTCGTCAATTCGGTATTCGTCCCGCAACACTTTTCAATTCCATTCGTCATCAAGTCAATTCACTTGCTGTTATGCTCAGACCTAAACTGAATAGGCAAAAAAATCACCGAGCAAGTCGGGGCAAATAAGGTTAGATCAATAACCAAGGGAGAACCTCTAATAAACGAGGTACCCCATCATATTACGGTGGGGTGATGTTTGCAATTAGGATTCTCTCTTAACCCGAAAGTCTTAATCCTCATGTGTTTTCATTAGATCAAAAACGAAAAAGGAGGAATTTTGATCTTCCTCCTTTTGGTTATGAATCTAACTTCTGATTAGAAGTGGTACTGAATAGCAGCGCCTACTAACCAAGCATTGGTTTGGTTAAATTTACCGAGGTATTGACCACCAACAGCTTTATGGTTGTAAAGTTTGTCATTACCGATACCTCTCAAGTGTGCGTAAGCAACGTCAAACTGCCAATTCTTGTTAGGCATGTAAGAGAAGCCACAGGACAACCACAAACGTTTAGTATCAGGGATTAAGGCCGTACGGTTCTGCTGGTGTTTAATGGGGTCAGTCTCTAAACCAATACCACCACGAACAGTCCATTGATCGTTAACTTCGTAGTCGGCACCTAAAGTGAAGAGCCATGCTGCCTTCCAGTTATTTTCAACACTTACTGCAGCTAGATTGGTTCCCGATGATTTAACACCCTGAATTATCATTTGGGTAGGAAGATTGAAATCTCCTTCATTAGCAGCGAAGTCTAATGTATCGAAATTTTTCCAGTTAGACCAACGAATTAAACCCGATAGACGTAATTTATCAGTAGCTTCCCAGGTACCAGAGATCATTACGGTTTCAGGTGTTTCAAGTCGAGCACTTCCGTCTACAGTATCTCCACCGTTGAGAGTTCCTAATGGGTGGTTTACCGATAGTCCACGTAGGGTGTAATCACCATCGGCATTAACCTTAAGTGCAGAGCGGTAAGAAATACCAAAGCGCAACGATTCAACTGGGGTTACCATGATACCTAAGTCGTAACCGAAGACCCAATCATCACCTTTATATTCGAATTCTGCATTTGGGCCTAATGGTAAACCGTTTTTCAATTTTGCTCGTGCATAAACCGCAGAAACTCCAGCACCGATACTCAAATGTTCGTTAACTTTCCAAGCGATAGATGGGTTGAAATCAATAGTAGTAATACCAGCACTGATACCTTTAGCACGACCTTCCCAATCGTCGTTATAGCGAACTTTCAAGCCATAAGGAACTGTAATACCTAGACCAAGCCAAACATTTTCATTTAACTGGTGAGTGATGATGCCGGAAGGAACAACAGTTGGAGTGTCACGACCGTTTTCAGTCTGACTACCGGAGTATTCAAAGTCCAAAGAAACGACAACGGCATTCTGTTGAACGCGAGTGCCAGAAAGTAAAGTCATACCAGCAGGGTTGTGAGCAACAGCAGAAAGATCGTCACCAACAATACCTGCACCAGCGTAAGAACGGCCCAAACCGGTCACGCCTTGTTCAGTTAATTGGAAGCCAGCACCAAAGGCAGTGGTTCCAGGAAGCATCGCAGCAGAGATCACTGCTGTCTTTACGGCCTTCATTAATTTCATTTAAATATCCTTGTGATTTACACGATTCAAAATACGTTGAATTGTGCATAAAAAATATTTGTAAAACAATGCAGAATAATCAGTAAAAACACCAATTAAATCAATGTTTATGCAATTTTTTTGCCATTTTTAGGAATTTGTGAGTAATGATCCATAAATATTTTTAAAAAGATCACTTCTTGAGTTCTAGTTTCAAAGTCTTAATGATCTCAACTAGATGTGGTTTGATCGAGGCGAAAAGTGGATCTTCGCGATTTTTCATGCAAATATCGGCAAAAAGCTTTAGACCAACAAAAAGAGGGGCTCCATCCTTTGCAAAGGATGCTTTTGAGTTTTGAGCCAATTCAACGATCTTAAAGATATCGTCATGATTAGCAACTTCAAAAGTCATGGGTTCCTTATTCTGTGGAATCCCTTCGTTGTCTTCTAAGTGATAAATAACGATTTTGTAGTGATGTTCTTTCATTTGATATAAGTGTTTATTGGGCTTTATGCGACCGTGTTCTATTGATTTTTTTTGCTGGAGAATGATGTTGCAAGGCTACAGTGGCTTGATTCTGATTGTATATTTTCTGTCAAATGTTTACGATGCATTGCGTAAAGTAATTAAAATGAGAAACGGTATTTTCTAGTAAAGATAAAGGTTACAAATGAAGAAAGTCATTTTTTCTGCAACATGTCTGTCCGTTGTTTTGGCTATGAGTATGGGTGCCGTTCAAGCCCGATCTTTAGCTGATATTAAGGCAAGTGGTGTACTTTTAGTAGGTACGACTGGCGATTATAAGCCGATGAGTTATCTTGATCAGAAGACCGGGAAGTATGAAGGTTTCGATGTTGAAATGGCCGAATCTTTAGCCAAGTATCTCGGCGTGAAGTTGCAATACGTTCCAACAAAGTGGAAAACTCTTCAGGACGATACGATTGCTGATAAATTCGATGTTGCTCTTTGTGGTATCACCGTGACGGATGCTCGTAAAAAAGTAATGACCATGTCTGATGGTTATCTAACATTTGGGAAAACGATTTTAGCGACTAAGAGTAAGGCAGGTCAGTTCAAGAGCTTAGAAGATGTTAATCAACCTAATGTGCGAGTGATGTATAACCCGGGTGGTACTAACGAAAAGTTTGCCAAGGAAATGACACCAAAAGCTCAGTTGATTATGCATGAACATAATGCTGAAATTCCAGGTTTAGTTGGTGAAGGTAAAGCCGATGTTATGATTACTGAAACCATGGAAGCTCGTCGTTATGCTAAAGATAATCCTAAGGTAGCAGCTCCTTTAATTGATAAACCTTTTACACAAAATCACTTTGGTGCCTTAATGAAACAAGGGTATCCTAAGCTTGAATCCGCGGTAAATGCCTGGATGAAGTCTATTAAGGCTGATGGTACTATGGATAAACTTGAAAACAAGTATATCAAGTAACTTATTGATTTAATTAATTTAAAGAAGGTGTTTGTAGAAATACGAACATCTTCTTTTGTTTTAAGCTGATAAGGTTTTGTATCAGGTAAATTAGAATTAAAGTTGCGATTTCTAATTTTTGATTATTAACCTGTAAGGAGATGGTATGGCGACCTACGCCATTGGTGATGTACATGGATGTGTTCAAACGCTTCAAGAGTTGTTATCTCACATGCCTGCAGAATCTAAATATCTTTTTATTGGTGATATGATCAATCGGGGACCGGAATCTTTAGAAACGATTCGAATGATTATGAGGCTAGGGGATCGCTGTACTTACCTTTTGGGTAATCATGAGATGCATCTCTTAGCGGCTTACGCAGGGAAGCGCAAACAGCATCGAAAAGATACAATTCAGTCAATCTTGAATGCTCCAGACTGCGATGAAATTATCAATTGGGTACGAAAAGGGAAATTAGCCATTTATAAGAAGGGATTCCTTTGCGTTCATGCTTCGACTCATTGGTCCTGGACCCTGGAAGATACATTGCAATATGCACATGAAGTTGAAAAGTTCCTTCAGTCGGATCATTGGCAAGATCATATCGATCAACTGTTTGGAAAGGATCAGTGGGATCCGCATGCCAAAGGATATGATCGTTTACGTGGGGTATTGAATGTGTTGACGAGAACTCGTTACCTTAATGCGGATGGTTCCATGAACTATGAGGCTAAATTAGGGTTAGAAGATACAGATTCGACTTTAATTCCGTGGTATCAATATTGCGATCGAAAAACAAAAGACATTCCGATTATCTTTGGACATTGGTCGACCTTAGGGCTTACCGATTGGCCTAATATTTTCTGTATTGATACGGGTTGTCTTTGGGGAGGTCGTTTGACGGCTCTTCGGTTAAAGGAACCCGTAGAATATTTGAGTGTTAAAGCTCCTTTATATGTTTCTCCGTTGGAGGTCTGATGGATCGTATTAGAAATACAGTTTCCAGGATGAATCTGGACCATCTCAAAACATTTCACGTAGTTGCTCTTTCGGGTAGTTTCACAAAAGCAGCGGAGATTCTGTACCTAACGCAACCTGCGGTAACTTTACAGATCAAGGGAATCGAAAATGCACTTAAAAGTGAGCTTTTTGATCGATCTCACCGACAAATTCGCTTAACGCCTAAAGGAAAAATTTTATTTAAATATACGCGTCAGCTTTTCGATCTTTTTGATGAAATTGAAGGAGTCTTTAACGATTTTAATCATTTGCAGATTGGAAACCTAACAATCGCGGCGAGTGCTGTGATTGCTTCTTACTACTTACCAAAAATGTTGGCAACGTTTTGTAGCCATTTTCCATTGATTACGGTTAACGTGAAAATGGGAGATTCTCAAACAGTTGTTGATCTCGTAGCAAATCATGAAGCAGATATTGGACTTTCTCGCCATGTTCATAAAACACATGGTGTTGATATGGAACTTTTTTCTCAAGAAAGTTATGTTTGTGTTGCTAGTCCCAATTCTTCCTATGCTTCTCTAAAACGTCCTTTAACCGTAGCAGAATTTGCCGAAGGCTACCAAGTGATGCGTCAACCAGGTAGTCGTATGCGTACCAAAATTGAAGAGTGGTTTGTGGCAGAAGGGGCTGAAAGTAAGCTGTTAGAGCCTAAGATCGAAGTCAATAGCTTGGAATCCTCTAAAGTGCTTATTCAAAGTGGTTTTGGCATCGCAGCTTTTCCTCAAATTGCCGTTAGAGAAGAGATCAAACAGGAAAAATTGGTTGAAGTGAAGGTCGAAAACTTTAACGTTAAAGCCGACTATTACATATCACTTCCAACTGGTTATTCTATGTCACCGTCGACTTTTCAGTTTCATAATATGTTGAAAAATCATCAGTTTAGAAACTGATTTCACTTATAAGAAATTCTTATAGATCAAATTCGAATTCTTAATTTTTCTTTTGTTTCATCGCCATTCAAAATGACGTCATGTTCCGCATGAATCAGCGGGTTATTCAAACCATAAAAAGGATAGAAAATGGCAAAGGAAATTGAAAAGAAGTTTCTCGTTGTTAGTGATGAATGGCGTGAAGGTGCAGTAGGAACGCATTATCGCCAGGGCTATCTTAACAGCGTTAAAGAACGTACCGTTCGTATTCGTACGATTAACGATAAGGCATTTTTAACAATCAAAGGCTTGACTGTTGGTTGTACCCGTCTTGAGTTTGAATATCCGATTCCTTTTGAAGACTGCAATAAACTCCTCGACGAATTGGCAGAAAAGCCAATTATTGAAAAGACCCGTTACAAGATTCCTGCAGGCGATGGTTTGACCTGGGAAATTGATGAATTCCACGGTGTTAATGAAGGATTGATCGTGGCAGAAATTGAATTGCCAACTGAAGAAACTCCATTTACTAAGCCTTCTTGGTTGGGCGAAGAAGTATCTTCGGATCCTCGCTATTTTAATTCAAACCTTGTTGCTAACCCATACACCACATGGAATAAATAATCAGGAGAAAGAAAATGACAGTCAATCCATATGCAAAAAACCAAGCAACAAGTGCAGAAGATGCTTTGAAGATTGTTCCTCGCGCAGAATTCCGTGTGTTTGGTAAAGATGTTGCTGACCTCGTTAGCAAAACTATGTGGGATGCAAAGGCTCAGCTATTCAAAGCTCGCGTGATGCCAGCAGAAACTTATTTCCTTTCTCGTAACACTAACGATGCAAACGTTAAGGTTCGTGATGGTCTTTTAGACATTAAGACTAAGGTTGGTGAAACTCCAGAAGGTTATGAAATCTTCCAACCAAGAGGCAAATTCCAGTTCCCTGTAAAGAAAGAAGAATTAGCTGAAATTTTGAAAAATTTACAGGTTGAAATTGAGTTGACTCAAGATACCTATACCTTGGATGAATTCATTGCAATGGCTCGTGCTAATTCTGATTTAGCCGTTGTTACAGTTGAAAAGAAGCGTTATGGCTTCAGCGTTGATGGCATCATTTGCGAATACGCTTATGTTTGGTTCAACGGTGCATTAGTTCAATCTGCTTGTTGTGAAAGCGAAAACTATGAAGGCATGAAGAAGGCCGTAAGCGCTCTTGGTATTGCTGATCTTCCTAATACAAATTATTTGAAGGCAGCTAAGCAAGTTCTTGGCATGATCTAGTGATTTAAAAGTGTGTGATAGGCAGGATTAAGTCATTAATCCTGCTTGATAGGGGTAATCATGTCTACAACAAAAACAGCTCCAGCATTTGATCCGCTGGATATGAACAGTTACTCACTGAATAAGTTACCAAAACGTCCCCTTTCTAAAGTTGGCAAGTTCTGTCAGGTTTGGGGACTACCGATCGCAGCGATTCTTTTTACGTTGCTCGGTTATGTCATCGACATTCCTATTTTGAATGTTAAGCAACAGTTGATGTTTGCATTGTTCGTTACAGCACTGTTCCTCTGGATTAGTGAAACCGTACCAAACTATGTGACTTCGATGCTTTTGATCTGTGGTCTGATTCTGACCGGTGTTTTAAAAGCCAAGCCCGCTATGGCAACGTTGGGTGACCCAACGATTTGGTTGAACGTCTCAGCGTTCATCATGGCTAGTGCCATGGTTAAAACGGATTTGGTTAAGCGTGTCGCTTTATGGCTGATTCTGAAGTACGGACGTAATGCGGGTTCTATTTTCTTGACGTTCCTGGCGATTAACATTCTGTTAGCTGCTTTCGTTAATGCAACCGCTGCGAAGGCTGCTCTCATGATGCCTCTCTTTATGGTGGTATCGGCCGTTTACGGTGCTCCAGGTACAGATACAACGAATAACTTCGCTCGTAACCTCGTTTTACATAACCTCTTGATGATTAATGCATCTTGTAATATGTATATGACTGGTTCTGGTGCTAACCTTCTGGGCGCAGCGCTCCTAGCTGGTGCTGGCGTTCAAGTTTTCTACTTTGACTGGTTCATGGCTGGTGCTCCCATTGTTCTCGCATTTGGAATCATTGCTTATGTGATCGGTGTTCGTTTCATCTTCCCGTTAACTAATGAAGATCGTCAACCGAAGTTAGAAGGTGGTCGTGAAGCACTTCAGCGTGCTTACAATGAGCTTGGTGCATTTAAGGTAAATGAGCTCAAGGCGGCGTTGGTATTCCTCGTTGTGTTGGCAATTTGGGCGACCGATAAGCTTCACGGTTTGAACTCTACCGTTGTTGCTATGTTAGGTGCCGTTGTGATGTTGTTGCCTCAGTTTAAGCTTCTTAACTGGAATGACGTAGATGTACCTTGGCACCTCATGCTGTTCTCTGCAGGTGCTTATTCTTTAGGTGCTGGTTTGAAGGCAACTAAGTTGATGGATGTTTTGACAGCTCAATTGATGGACGTACTCGGTATGAATTCCATGAATTACATGACGTTGTACGGAACATTGACTGCCATCTTTATTGCAAGTCACTTCATCTTCCAAAGTAAAAACATGCGTACATTGATCTTTATGCCAATCGTAATCGGTGTGGCTCAAACCCTAAAGATCGATATTTTGGCCTTGGCTATGCCAGTTGCTCTGTGTATCAACTGTTGCTGGTCACTTCCATTTAACGCAAAGCCAAATGCCATGCTTTATGGTACGAACAAGTACACCATGGGTGAATCTTTCAGGTATGGCTTTGTGATGTCCGTGATTTACTGGGTTCTTTTGATGATCGCAGGTGGAACTTACTTCCAGTGGCTGGGAATTACACCAGGATTCTTCTAGAAGTGAGGATGAAACAGCCGGCAATAGTCGGCTGTTTTTTTAGGAGGATACATTCAAAGATAAGTTGTTCTAAAAAATTACGAAAGTACGGTATCGAAAATAATTCAAACAATTAGTGAGATTGAGGTCTATCTTCAATGATTAAGGAATCAATAAAAATTCATGGAAATAGACAATTTGAAGTTAAACAAAAAGTCTCATTTCCAAAAAATAAAAATGAAGTGAAGTATTCAGTCGATACTTACTTCTTTCTTCCTAGCGCTCTACAAATCAATTCCAATACTTACGATAAGACGGAGTTTCAGCGTAATTTGAAAGGTTACGTTCGTATGCGCGCTCCTAACGAAAGTCTAAAAAATATGTTGGAGCCCAATGGAAGACTGACTAAATTACGAGCTTTTATTGAACAACACTCTGAAAATACAGATTTAGCGACTGAGGCTGAATATGAGGATAGTCTCAAGCAATTTGCCCTCTCGTATAAAAGAGCTCTGAGAAAAACGGTTTTAAAGATTACGAGACACTCTCAGGTTCAATCTCAAAAAGAAATTTCTGAATTACTAGAGCGAATGTCATCCGTTCTTAAAGCATATCGAGCTTTAAGTTCTATCGTGATTCCGTATGAAAATAAAATAGGTTCAATGACCTATCGGTATTGTGATGAATATTTATCGATTGTTAGCTCATACTATTTAAAGACGCTGTATTTCCATTCTGCTGAAGCAAACCAACGCTCTGATGCGGTTCGTCAATTCTGGGTTAACGAAGTCGCATATCAAAAAGAACATTATCCGATTCAGATTCCTCCGGGAGAAACGGATCGTTCTGCTTTCATTTTACGTTGGTCGGTTTTAAAGAAATATGTCAGTAGTTGCCTGTTTTTAGATGTACGTTACCGTAAGGGTGCTCCTTTGTTGATTCATTCGTTGTACGGAATCGCCGCGGCACTTTCGATGTTTTTTGCAACAGTAGTAGCCTTTGTTTGGCAAGATCGATACGGTTCATTGAGCATGAATCTATTCATTGCCATGATTATTGCATACATCTTTAAAGATCGAATTAAAGAAATTTCTCGTGATTGGTTAGCGCATCTATTTCGTCGATGGATTCCCGATCGAAGGCTCATTATTTACCGGGAACCTGATATTGAAGTAGGGACTTGTAAAGAAAGTTTTGATTATTTAGATCGCGCACACTTACCTGAAGTCGTTCGTACGTTGCGAGAACAGTCTCACTGGAATCATATTGTCCATGATCGAATGACAGAAACTGTATTTCGCTATAAAAAAGAAATTACGATTAAAAATTATCAAGAATTATTTCAAAAATCGAATCATTCTTTAATTGATATTACACGTTTTAATATCTCGGACTATCTTCGCAATATTGATGGAAAATTTGAAGAGTTACCGGTTTTTGATGAGGAAGAAGAACGCATCGTTGGAGAAAAGTTGTATCACTTGTACATGCTTCGGGCGGTGACGTTTAACGGACAAACGGATGCAGAATTAGTTCGAATCGTGGTCAATGTCGATGGTATTAAGCGCATCATGCTCGTTAAGCCGTTATCTCAAGGAACAACCGCTGTTGAAGTGAAGAATAACATCGAGGTTCAATATTCTTTAACAGAAAAAGACGCGACATCAAGTTAAAAGTTTCTCCAAAAAGGTCTTTTTAAAGGTATAGTTAGCAATCTTTAACCATACGCCACCGGATTTAAACCGTGACCGCGAAAAAACTTTATATCAAAACATTTGGCTGCCAGATGAACGAATACGACTCAGAAAAAATTTCTGATGTCATGAGAGAAGAAGGTAGCTACGAATTAACGGACAAGATTGAAGAAGCCGATCTTGTTGTCTTTAACACTTGTTCCATCCGTGAAAAAGCTCAAGAAAAAGTCTTTTCCGATTTAGGACGAGTTCGAGAACTAAAGAACGAAAACCCTCAGATGAGAATTGCTGTTGGCGGTTGTGTCGCCAGCCAAGAGGGTGTCAATATCATTCGCCGAGCTCCATACGTTGATGTGGTTTTCGGTCCGCAGACCTTGCATCGCTTACCGAACTTGTTAGAAAAGCGAGAAAAAAAAGGTCGATCTCAAGTCGATATTAGTTTCCCCGAAATCGAAAAATTCGATCACTTGCCAAAACCGACTACCGATGCATCTACGGCATTCGTTTCCATCATGGAAGGCTGTAGCAAGTATTGTTCTTACTGTGTGGTGCCTTACACTCGAGGAGAGGAAATTTCTCGCCCTTTGGCTGACGTGATGCTCGAAGTTATGCAGTTAGCCGAACAGGGGGTCAAGGAAGTAACGCTCTTAGGGCAAAACGTAAATGCTTATCGTGGTGAAGGTCCAGACGGAGAACCGGTGGACTTTGCATTCTTACTTGAATGCGTTGCCGAAGTAGATGGCATTGAACGCATTCGCTATACCACGTCGCACCCGACCGAATTTTCAAAGCGTCTTATTGAGGCTTACGGCAAAATTCCTAAGTTGGCTAACCACGTTCACTTACCAGTTCAAGCTGGTAGTGACCGAGTACTCGCTGCGATGAAACGTGGCTACACCGTCTTAGAGTACAAGTCGATTATTCGAAAACTCAGAGCGATTCGTCCGGATATCTGTATTGCTACTGACTTTATTGTAGGTTTTCCAACAGAAACTGAAGAAGACTTCCAAAAGACTATGCAATTGATTGAGGAAGTGGGTTTTGATGCGAGCTTCTCATTTGTTTATTCGAAGCGTCCTGGAACTCCAGCGGCGGAGATGAAAGACACTACCCCGCAAGACGTAAAGTTGCAACGTTTGCAGTACCTACAGAAGGTAAACACTGAATGTGCCCAGAAGATTTCTCAAGCTATGGTGGGTACCGTACAGCGTGTTTTGGTGCTTGGAAAAGCAAAGCGTGGTGATGGTTTCTTGAGTGCTAGAACCGACAACAATCGAATTGTTACCTTTGAAGGCGATGATTCTCTGATTGGCCAAATGATTAATGTTCGTATTACGGATGTATACCCACACACGCTTGGGGGTGAGGTTGCATGAGTGAGAAAGAACAAAAGACTCGTTCTTTGAATCTAACGTTAGATCTTTCTAATAGTGATTTATCGAGTCTTGTGGGGCCTTTGGATGTCAATCTAGGTCAAATCGAGAACTTTTTAAATGTTGAAATTTCTCGAAGAATGGGGCAGTTCCAAATTCGAGGCGAAAATGCTTCGGTACGTAAGGCTTCCCAGGCCTTGATGGATTTAGGGCGTCTAGCAACACAAAAGTCTTCTGATTTGGGACCAGAGGACATTCAGCTTTATTTAGCTGGAGAAAATGCCCATCCAGTTGAAGCGGTAGCTGAAGGTCCGCAACCCGAGTTAAATACAAGACGTAAGGGATTGCAGGGTAGAACTCCCATGCAAAGAGAGTACATTCGAAATATTTTGGATCATGATATTTCGTTTGGGATTGGTCCAGCGGGTACTGGTAAAACGTATCTTGCTGTGGCTGTTGCGGTTGATGCTTACGAGAAAGGGGCCGTTGAACGTATTGTGTTGACTCGTCCAGCGGTTGAAGCGGGTGAAAAGCTTGGTTTTTTACCTGGCGACTTGTCTCAGAAAGTCGACCCTTATTTAAGACCACTTTACGATGCGCTCTTTGATTTACTTGGAGCGGATAAAACTCAGCGTCTTTTAGAAAAGCAACATATTGAAATTGCGCCTTTAGCCTATATGCGCGGTAGAACACTAAACTCTTCATTTGTGATTTTGGATGAAGCCCAAAATACCACGCCAGAGCAGATGAAGATGTTTTTGACCCGTATTGGATTTGGTTCTAAAGCGGTAATTACTGGGGATGCGACCCAAATCGACTTACCTAAAGGACAAAGAAGTGGTCTGCTGGAAGCTGCGAACATTCTCCGAGAAGTTCGAGGTATTTCGATGACGTACTTCACCGCCGCGGACGTCGTACGTCATCCATTGGTAGCTAGGATTGTTGAGGCCTATGAAAAAGCTAGAAAAAAAATGCCGGAATAAAAAAACATTTCAGCATGTTTTACAAATCGGTTTTCAAGGAATTTCTCGTTTCAAGCAACTACCAGCGCGTCAAACTATGGTGCGCTGGATCCAAGGTGCGTTAAGTACAGATGCCACGATGACGGTTCGTTTTGTTGAAGAAGAGGAAGGTCGTCAACTCAACGCTCAGTATCGTGGTAAAGACTATGCCACTAATGTTCTGACATTTGATTATGCTCACGAACCGGTAATTGCGGATTTAGTGATCTGTGTGCCAGTTTTAGTGCGTGAGTCCGAGCAACAAAACAAAACCTTCAAAGAACATTTAGCTCATCTTTTGGTTCATGGTACGTTGCATGCTCAAGGCTACGATCATATGGATGATGAGGAAGCCACGGAGATGGAACAGGAAGAAACCTACGTCCTAACCGCTTTAGGTTTTGAAGTGCCATATCCAGATCGTGATTACAAACTTTCGAAGTAAGTGAAAGTTTGGTGTATCCTAGAAGAACCTGTAGTCTATAGATTCATACACAATGTCAGATTCTCAAGAAGATTCGAAAAATAAATCTTTTATCGATAGAATTACCGATCAGTTCTTTCACGATCACGAGTTCCCTGAAAACAAAGAGGAACTCGTCGAACAGCTTCATATTGCTCACGAGAGAAAACTTTTCAATGCTGACGCTTTGCGCATGCTTGAAGGTGTTCTAGGAGTTTCAGAACTTCGAGCTGAAGATATTATGGTTCCAAGAGCTCAGATGAAGGTGATTGATATTTCGGATCAGTCTCAAGATTGGATCCGATATGCTATTGAATCAGGACATTCACGCTTTCCTGCCGTAGATGGTGATAAAGATAATGTAGTAGGGATCCTGTTAGCTAAAGATCTATTACGTTTATTTGAAAATCCAGAATACAAAATTTTAGAACATTTAAGGGAAGCGGTATTCGTACCAGAAAGTAAACCCGTCGATGTACTTCTTAAAGAATTCCGCATGAAACGGAACCATATGGCACTTGTGGTCGATGAGTTTGGTTCTATTTCTGGCTTGATTACAATCGAAGATGTTCTGGAAGAGATTGTTGGAGAAATCGACGACGAATACGATATCGATGAAACTGTTGGTAATATTGTCTCGACGGGGCAAGGAAAGTGGCGTGTAAAAGCCAGTACTCATATTGAAGATTTCAACGAATACTTTAATACTCATTTTGAGGATGATCGTTACGAAAGCGTTGGTGGCTTAGTTAGCGATGAGTTAGAACACGTTCCTCATATCGGTGAAGAAGTTGAGTTAGATGGAATCCGCTTTAAGGTACTGAAGGCCGCTGACCGACAAGTGCAACTCTTTGCCGTTGAGAGAGTCGATTTTGAATCGAATGAAACGAAAACAGAAATTTAAAAGTGAATTTTCTTTTTACGATTAGTATTCTTGTCTTTTTTTCTGGAGTTGCTCACGGACTTTCGATCGCACCCGCAGATGGGGTAGTGCAAGTACTATCTCTGGCCGTTTTGTTTTTTTTCCTTTATCACGTGCGATCCTTAAGGCAAAGTGCTTTTTTAAGCTTTATTTTTGGACTGTCTTGGCTGTCGACCGCTCTTTGTTGGCTTTATATTTCATTGCATCAATATGGCAATATCCCTGCCCCCTTAGCCGTGATAGGGGTAGTCGCCTTAGGAAGTGCTTTAGCACTTTTTTATGCATTAGCCGGTTGGATTATTTCGTTTTTACGCATCAGAACGGTAAGTAATGCTTTAATTTTTACCCTTTTGATTCCTTCTGTCTGGACTTTGGCATGTTGGTTAAGAAGTTGGGTTTTAACTGGATTTGGCTGGGGTTCAGGAAGTTATGCTCATGTTGATGACTTTTTGTTTGAATATGCCCCCTTTATTGGTTCCTTGGGGATTGAATGGTTAAGTTCAGAGTTGGCTTCACTTATAGCCTGGTTAGCTTTAGCTACTTGGAGGAAACAGAAAAAAGAACAACTCACAAGTCTTTTGCTTGGAAGCTTAATCGTTGGCGGAAGCCTTTTAGCTAGTCTGGCTTCTTTTGGTGTTGATGCAGGGAAGGTATCTTTCCGCCTTGTGCAGGGCGGAATCGAACAGGGTGAAAAGTTTTCCCCTATGGGTACTCGAGAGTCCTTTCGTCGCTATGTCCAAGCGATGAATGCGCCAGGACTTCAACCAGGTCAAATTATTGTATTGCCAGAAACGATATTTCCTTTTTCAATTAATCGTATTACAGAAGATCTAAAGCGAGTATTCTATTGGGTCAATGAGGAGTCAAAGAATTCTTTGATTTATGGTGGATTTTTTGAGTCTCAAGATCAGCGTTTCTATAACTCAGCCATTATGGTGGACGAAAAAGGGGAAGAGACTTTCTATTTTAAGCGTCACTTAGTTCCTTTTGGTGAATTTGTTCCTTTTGGATTTCGGTGGCTGGTGGATCTGTTAGGTATTCCGATGGCTGATCAAGAACGAGGACGCCATAATCAATTTCCATTTGATTTGGCTGGGCAATCGCTAGCACCAACCTTGTGTTACGAGGATTTATTTCCTAACGAGATTGCGCAATGGTGGAAGCATGACCATAACCCAACCGTGTTAGTTAACTTATCGAATTTAGCTTGGTTTGGTAACTCATCTGCATTACCGCAACACTTGAATATTTCGCGGATGCGTGCAAAGGAATTTGCTCGTCCTATGGTACGGGCAACGAATACAGGGGTTACAGGGGCGATTGACTATAAAGGGCAAGTGATAGCGACTTTGCCCGAAATTCAACCCGGATTTTTGGATGTAACGATTCAGGCTAGGGGCGGAGATCCCACTTTTTATGCAAAGTTCGGAGATAAGCCTATTTTATTTATTTGTTTTATGATGATTTTTGTTGTAATCGTTCGAACAAAAAGCCCAAAGCCTTGAGTGAATCGTTAAAATAAACGGATTATTTTGCGCTAATTATGCGCGCGATCAACGTACACATAACTATGCTTACCTTTCAAGAAGTCATTCTGCGTTTGCAAGAATATTGGAATAAACAGGGTTGTGCTCTTTTGCAACCTATTGATGTCGAAGTCGGTGCCGGTACCTCTCATACGGCTACCTTTTTACGTGCTTTAGGACCTGAACCGTGGCGCGCCGCTTACGTTCAACCATCCCGTCGTCCTAAGGATGCTCGATATGGTGAAAATCCAAATCGTTTGCATCAACATCATCAGTTTCAGGTCGTGCTTAAACCGGCTCCTACCGATATCGTCGACCGATATCTCGGTTCTTTAAGAGCTCTTGGTATTGATACTGAAGTTAACGATATTCGTTTTGTTGAAGATAACTGGGAAAATCCAACCCTCGGTGCTTGGGGCTTAGGCTGGGAGGTTTGGATGAATGGTATGGAAGTGACTCAGTTTACTTACTTCCAGCAGGTTGGTGGTCTTGAATGCAAACCGATTACCGGTGAAATTACATATGGTCTTGAACGTTTGACCATGTATTTACAGAACTGTGACAACGTGTTTGATTTGGTTTATACGCGTTGGCATGACGCCGAAGGTGAGCATGTTTTGACCTACGGTGATGTATTCCATCAGAACGAAGTTGAACAGAGTCACTATAACTTTGAAGCGAGTGACCCTGAAAAGTTGCTTAAGCAGTTTGATTACTACGAAACTGAAGCCAAGCGCCTCATGGATTCTCAACTCGCATTACCTGCCTATGAAATGGTTTTAAAGGCAGGCCACACATTTAACCTCTTAGACGCTAGAGGTGCGATCAGCGTGACGGAACGCGCTCACTATATTGGTCGAATTCGTCAGATTTCTCGTGCCGTTGCACAGAGTTATTACGATTCTCGCGAAAGATTGGGCTTCCCAATGTGTAACCGAAATGCTGAAAAAGGAGAGTAAGAATGGCAAGTTTGTTAGTTGAAATTCAAACCGAGGAATTACCTCCTAAGGCGCTAAATATCTTGGCTAAGGCCTTTGCCCAGAATTTATTTGAAAACTTGAAAAAACAAGGTTTCTTACAGTCTGAATCCATGGTAACTCCATTTGGAGCGCCTCGTCGTTTAGCCGTTCATATTTCGTCGGTCCTTAATAAATCTCCTGATGTTGAGTTCAAACAACGTCTGGTTCCTGTACGCATTGGCTTAGATGCTGAAGGGAAACCAACGCCAGCATTAACCAAAAAACTCAATGCTTTAGGTATTGAAGTTGATGTAGCTCAGTTAAAGCGTGTCAATGATGGAAAACAGGAACAGTTGGTTTACGAAGGAGTTAAGGCTGGATACGGTATTGAAAAGGGTTTACAGACTGCTCTCAATGAAGCGGTAAAAACGCTTCCAATTCCTAAAGTGATGAGCTATCAGCTTGAAAATGGTCAGACCGTACAGTTCGTCCGTCCAGTAAAGCACTTGATTGCCTTGTTGGATACGGTGGTTTTACCGGTAGAGCTATTTGGTCTTAAGGCCGATCGCTTAACAATTGGACATCGTTTCCATACTCAGCGTCCAATTGAAATTACTAGTGCAGATGATTATTCCAGTCAGATGGTCGTTACAGGTAAGGTGATTCCATCCTTCCATGCCCGTAAGAACAGAATGGTTGAGCAACTCAAGGAAGCTGCTTCTCGCCTGGATGCCGAAATCATCATGCCAGAAGACTTGGTTGATGAAGTCACCGCATTGACCGAATGGCCTGTTGTTTATGAATCTAGTTTTGATGAAGAATTCTTGGCTGTGCCTGAAGAATGCTTGATTTTGACCATGCAACAAAATCAAAAGTATTTTGCTTTGCGTGACAAGCAAGGCAAGCTGATGAATAAATTCTTATTAGTTTCTCAGATTGTGGCTAAAGACGGTGGTGAAGCCATTCGCTCGGGTAATGCTCGTGTAGTTCGTGCTCGTCTTGCCGATGCGAAGTTCTTCTATGATCAGGACCGCATGGCTACATTAGAGTCTCGTGTTTCTGGCCTTGAAAATGTGGTTTACCACAATAAACTTGGCAATCAGTTACAAAGAAGTGCTCGTATTCAGAATATGGCTCGTCGTATTGCAACGGTGATTGGGGCCGATCCGGTTTTGGCTGAACGCGCTGCTAAACTTTCTAAGGCTGACTTGAGAACTTTAATGGTGGGAGAATTCCCTGAACTTCAAGGTATTATGGGTGAGTACTATGCAAACCATGACCATGAAGACTCTAAGGTAGCCTTGGCAATTCGTGAACACTATCAACCACGATTTGCCGGAGATGCATTGCCTTCTACATTAGAAAGCCTTTCTGTCGCATTAGCCGATAAGATCGAAACTTTGACAGGCTTGTTTGGTATTGGACAGCTCCCAACTGGCGATAAAGACCCCTATGCATTGCGTCGTCATGCTTTAGGCGTTTTGCGCATGATTATCGAAAAAGAACTTCCTTTAAGTTTGTCTGAACTGATTGCAATTGGTGTTGAAGAAGAATTAGTTGTACCAGGTATCCAAGACGCAACGGAAGCGTTACAACAGTTCTTTGTTGATCGTTTGCGTGTTATGTTTAAGGAAGAAGGTTATTCTAGTCTTGAAGTGGAATCAGTTCTTCAATCGATGCCTGAGTTGTTGCGTGATATTCCAGCACGCCTAAAGGCTGTTCGTACTTTCATGTCTTTACCTCAGGCTACAGCATTAGCTGCTGCGAACAAGCGTATCGAAAATATTCTTAAGAAGAATACTGATCCGTTCGAACAGAATGTATGCGAATCTTTGTTGCAAGTAGAAGCAGAAAAGACTCTTTATACCTTTATTAAGGAACTTCAACCAGTGGTTGATGGAGCTTTTGAAAAGGGTGAATATGAAAAAGTATTGTCTGCTTTAGCTCCGCTAAAAGAGCCGGTGGATGCGTTCTTTACTGATGTGATGGTTAACGTCGATGATTTAGCTCTGAAGGCCAATCGCTTGTCGTTACTGAACTTACTGCATCAGTCCATGAATCGTGTAGCGAAGCTCTCGTGTCTTGCTAACTAATCCGAAAGAAACCCGTCTTCGGACGGGTTTTGTTCTTAAACGACTCAATAGATTTTTGGTTTGTATATGAAAGCCATTACTACGATCCGCTCTGCCATATTCTGGGCACTTTTGGTTATTTCCGTTATTTTCTCGGCTCTCTTTATCTTCTGTGCTATTCCTTTCACTAGTCAGGAGTGGCGGTATCGTTTTTGTAGTGGATGGTGCCGGTTTACCGTAAAATCGTTGCGACTGATTTGCGGAGTTCAATATGAATTTGAAAACCTACAGTCGGTTCCAAAGGATAAACCGGTTATTTTGCTTTCCAAACATCAATCAGCTTGGGAAACTTTAGCTCTTACGGGTTTTGTTCCAAGACGATTAAGTTTTGTTTATAAGCGTGAATTACATCGTCTGCCCCTTTTTGGTCAGGTCTTAGCATCACTCGGCATGTTTAGTGTGGATCGAGCCCGTGGTCGAGCTGCGTTTGCACAGATGAAAGAAGAAGTACCTGAATATTTTTCCAAAGGATGGATTTTAGTTCTATTTCCAGAAGGTACCCGAACTGCTCCAGGTCAAGTGATCAAATATAAGTCTGGTGGTGCTCGTGTGGCGATCGATACCGGAGTTCCGGTTATTCCAGTCGCATTAAATTCAGGAGAGTACTGGCCTAGAAATTCGTTCTGTAAGTATCCCGGAACGATTAAGGTTGTTTTTGGTCCAATGATTTCTTCAGAGAATAGGACTTCGCAAGAGTTGAATGAAGAAGTTCAGGCTTGGATTGAAAATAAAATGAAGGAACTGTCCCCTAAATACTATAGGTAAAAAATTTTTAATCGCTAAGATTTACAAAATAACGGCGTGATGTTTGACATTTTTAAGCCATTTAAAGCTAAGAAAAAGAAACCTCAGAACGTAAAATCTGACATAGAGCCAATTCGATATATCACGATCAGAGGATATACGGTTGGCTATTTTCTTAAAAGAAGTCGTAGAAAAACAATTAGCTTTTCCGTTAAACCAAATGGTTTAGAAATAAAAGCACCACTTTTTACTCGTCTGAATTACATTGAAAATTGTATCGTTCAGAAATTTGATTGGATTTATGTCCATCTTAAAAAGATTGAAGAAAGAAAAGCGTACTGCCAAAACGCTTTGCAGGAAAGAATCATTCCTTATCTAGGACATGAGATTACCTTTAGAGTCGTTCCTGGACAATGCGAATCGATCCTAAAAGATAACGTTTTGTATCTGGCGTATCCCAAAAATAAAGAAGTCAGTGAAGAGGGAATTAGACTTGCTTTAAGAAAGTGGTACAAATCGGTCGCTCAGATTTATTTAACCAATTTAATTAGAGATCGACTTATGAAAGTCGTTTTTCCTAGGTATCCTTTTACTCAGTTTAGACTTTCTTCAGCTTATAAGAGTCGCTTAGGAAGCTGTACGACTAAAGGTGTGGTCAGTATTAGTTGGAAAACGCTCTTTTTAGAAGAAAGTCTAATTGAATATATCGTTTCCCACGAATTAGCGCATCTGACAGAGATGAATCACAGTCATCGCTTCTGGGAATTGGTTTCGCAATATTGTCCAAACTGGCAATATTGCGAAAAACAATTAAAGACAAAGGGGATAGTACTTCAATTCTTGGACTAAAGAATTTTCTGTCCCGGCATTGGAATTTCAATATTTAAGGCTTGAACTCGGTTCGCTAATTGAATCCAATTGTTGACCGGAATAACTTCAGCTCTGGCGTCAGGAGAAATACCACAGGCTTCAAGATCTTCCATTTGAAGCCATCGAGCAAAACAATTGCGTAGAGTCTTACGGCGCATGGCAAAGCCAGTTGCTACCACGCGCTCTAAAACGTGTTCATTGGCCTCTAATGGTTGGTCAATGGGCAACATACGAACGACAGAAGAAATAACTTTAGGAGCTGGTGTAAAAGCTTCTGGTGGGACATCAAAGAGCTTAAACATACGGTACTTCCACTGCAACATGACAGAAAGTCGACCGTAGGCTTTATTACCAGGCTCTGCACACATACGATCCACGACTTCTTTTTGTAACATAAAGTGCTGGTCAATCACTTTATCTGAAATCTGTGAAAGTGTAAAAAGTAGAGGGCTTGAGATGTTGTACGGTAAGTTTCCAGTTACGCGCACCTTTCCTGCAGAACAAATTTCTTGCCAGTCCACTTTAAGTGCATCGGCTTCAATTAGGGTCATTTGTTCAGAAGAGAATTGTTTTTTTAGCCAATGAACCAAGTCACGGTCGATTTCAACGCAGGTAATATGACCACAGCGGGCGATGAGTTTTCGGCTCAGAGCGGCCTGTCCTGGGCCAATTTCAATCACGCGTTCTCCAGGTTGAGGATCAATGGACGAAGCAATTTTTTCGATCCAGTAATCATCGTTTAGAAAGTTCTGTCCAAAGCGCTTTCTTGCCTTGTGGCCGTGTAATGTGTCTGACATGGAGATCCTAAAAAATGAAACACTTCTGAGGAAGTGTTTCACGGGTAAGTAACATTAATCTTCTGATAGGGGATTGCGGATATCAACATATGCTTCTTCACGAAGTTTACGTTCCCAATCGATCGCAGCGTCCTGCAACTTCTGTTCCCGTAACGCTTCTCGAGCTTGCATACGAATTCGATCATTGATGCCCGATTGAATTCGACGATCAAGAACTTGGAAAATATGCCAACCATAAGGAGTCTTTACTGGTTCACTGATATCTCCCTTCTTTAGGCTTGCAATGTGTTTTTCCATGTCTGGATGAGATTCACCCGGATAGAGCCATCCAAGGTCACCACCACGTGTACCAGATGGATCTGCGGAATACAGGCGAGCTAACGTTGCAAAATCACTATCACCTCTATCAAGTTTTTCTTTAATTTCTTTTAGGCGAGAAATAACAACTTTTTCTGGCGTAATGTCTGTTGGACGAAGCATGATATGACGGACGTGAGTCTGTTGAACTTTCACGTCAGAAATACCTCCAGCAGATTCTTTAGTATCCAAAACCTTGATGATTTGGAAGCTATTAGGTGTACGTAATGCGACGATATCTCCTTTGGTTTTTCCTTTAACGGATTCAAAGAGAATGATAGGAAGTCGATTGCCTGTTTTCCATCCCATGCTTCCGCCATTCATTGCTTCAGGGCCTTGTGAGTACTTAGCTGCGAGTTGTCCAAAATCCGCGCCACTGCGAGCTTGACTCAAAATATCGTTGGCTTTCTGCTGGGCAAGCATCAACTTATCTTGTGTGATTCTTTCAGGAAGAGCAACGACGATGCGAGCTAAGTGATAGTTTCTCAATTTATCTGGTCCCATTTGTTCCTTGATGTACTGATCAATTTCACTTTCTGGGATCTTGATTGCATCATCGACATCGCGTTCGCGAAGTCGTTGAGTCATTAATTCGTTGCGAATTTCATTTTGGAAACTACGGAAAGAGATACCGTCTTTTTCAAGATGTTGCTGTAACTGAGGCACTGTCAGATTATTTTTATAAGCAATCTGCTCAATGGCACTATTTAACATCTGATCGTCAATTCTAAGTCCTGTTTCTTTAGCTCTTTGAGTAATGATTCTTTCCAAAATCATGCGCTCAAGAATTTGCTGTCTTAGATTCGCAATGGGAGGTAGTGCGATGTTTTGACGACGAAGATTAATAGCGGTCTGATGAATACGTTGCCGTAATTCGATTTCCGTAATGACATCGTTGTTAACAACGGCAGCGATACGGTCAAGTGGAATAAGCGTTTTCTGTTGTTCAGTTTGGCTTATGTTAGTTTTTTGAGCCATCGCTTCCGTGTTGTAGCTCGAAAACGTTACAACACAAGCCAAAGCAACAGTAGTAAGAATACGTGTTTTCATCATCTCTTTATTCATAATAATCATATCGACCGACTTCCACAGGCTGTGGTCCGATAGGTTGATAACCAGTAATGTTATCGCGTAACGCTGCGATTGGGCTGACGCCAAATGAACCAAAGCCGAGGAGCTCAAGTTCAAGGAAGAAACTGGTTGTTTTTTCACTTGAACTGGTGGTGTATTGCTGAATTGCTGTACGTAAGGTCCAGCATCCTGCACGGTATTCCAAACCTAAGATTGATTCAATACCTTTTTTGTCATAGAACGAGTAATTGTATCGACCGAGTACATAAAGGTCCTGGCTAACAGGCCACTGAACTTGGAAGTCTAACTGTTTAATATCGTTGTCAACGTCTCGGTTTCCATAAATATCTCGATCATAGTTGTAGCGGTAGTAAACCCCAATAACGGAGTTTTCTTTCGGTGTGTAACGAGCACCAACACTTGCCTTAGACATACGAGATAACTGGGTTGAGTACTGAGCACCGGCTTCAACCTTTAAGTCCTTAAAGAAGGAGAATTGGGTTGCAAAGAGTAGGTCACTCTTCATTGCCTTGGTTTGAGTATTGGTGAAACCGAGATGAACTCTCTGATCGCTAAAGTAATAACGTTGCCCTACAGTTGCATTAAACCATTCTTCGCCACTATTAGAATCCAATAAGCGTGTTGTCACGGTACCAGAAAGTTGGTTTGCTTCAGCAATACGGTCCCAACCGGTATAGATGTTTGGTGAGAATAACTGACCAAAGTTCATGTCAACCGAAGAACTGTCAAAGTTCGGCATACGACTTTGATTCCGATAGGGAATGTAAGCGTAGTAAAGACGAGGTTCTAATGTTTGTTCGGTTAGGCGACCTAAAATGGAGGTTTCTCTTTCGAAAATAAGGCCCGCATCAATCGAGTAAATCGGTAAGAATCGTCGTGACGTTTCATCGACATAGTTTCGATTGGTCGAATCGATATCCATGTTGTACCAAGCCATGCTGTATTCAACTTTTGGCGTGATGAACCAGAATGGGCCTTGCATTGGATAAGAAATACTGTTGTTAAACAGCGTTCTTACCCCATCGCCACTTGGTTTTTCTCGTTCATTTTGTCCGTACTTACCGTTTACAAATCGCGTTGCTGTAAATCGAGAAGATAGGACAAAACCGTGGAAGTCTGCGACATAACCATTCAAACTATATTCCGGTAGTTTTTCGTATGGCTTGTCGAAGTTAACTCCGTCGATATGCAAGGTTTGGTTTTTGCTAACTCGTAAAGACGTACTCCAATAGGTACGACCGTAACTTAACCAGAAGTTTTGTGGCAAAACAGATTCACTCGATTCGCGTAAATTAGATGAGAAGTCTGAAATGTAGTCATCATCTGAGACACGATTGTAATCTGCACCGAAGCTTAATCCACTAGAGTGTTTCCAATAATGTTGCCACTCCATGCCATAACGTTTGCGATCGAGTTCACGATCTTTCCACAGAATATCATAGGTAATTTGACCACCAAAGTTTGGCTGTAAATAACGGAATTCGTTTCCAAGCAAAATGCCTCGTTTTGTCATTGGTTGAGGCGTGATGGTGTAGTCATAATTTGGAGCGATATTCCAGTAGTAAGGTGCCGAGAAGTTCACCCCTAATGTCGAGCTCATTCCGAATTTTGGTGTCAGGAAACCAGACTTGCGTTTGCTGGTTACTGGGAAGCTTAAATAAGGTGTTGCAAAAATAGGAATACCACCTACATAAAGTTTGGCATTTTCTCCAACTGCTGTCTCATCGGTTTGATCTAAATCGATACTATCGGCAGAAATCCACCACGAATCATCACCTTCCTGACAGGTTGTGATAATCGCATTACAGAAACGTGCTTTACCATCACCCAGGAATTCCAATTTGTCGGATGTTCCTCTTAAGCGATTTGGAATGTAGAGGAAATGGGCATTTGGCATATTGCCTGTTTGCGCATCAAGTCTGTAAACCAGTTCTGGGCCCTCAAAAACGGCACCATTTCTGGCAACAAGCGCATTACCTCTAGAAACCACTTCATCGGTCGAGAAAGTATAAGTAATCTTATCTCCTCGAAGAACGACACCTCCTCGACGTACTTCGGCATTATCGTAAAGATTAAGTTCTTCGTCGGAAGCACCATCCATACGATAGGCAGATAGATACGTACTGGTTCCATCACTAACATTTGGAGCAGAATCGTCTAGTTTTTTGGCAAAGTTTAGGTTCAGTGCAGAAGTATTCTGTAACCGTATCCCCTGGGCTACACCTTCAGGAATAGATCCAAAAATAGAAAAACAGATTAGCGCCACAGCTGATAAGGGGAAAAGCGGTGGCGTTCCATAACACTTGTTTCGGCGAAAAAGACGTCTTGACATTAGAATTGTTGCTACGAATGAGTGAGGTCGATTATAAAGGCTTAACGCTCTAATTGAATTAGCTTCTCTTTTGGTTTTTTATATGGCAAACAATTCTCGACTAAAAGAACTGGTGCAATGGCTTTCTAGTTTTGCATCTAAGTATGATTTTTCCGTATCTTCGATGACTCCGGCCTCCGCAGATGCGAGTTTTCGAGCCTACTATCGTTTAACTGGAAAAGGTGGTTCTTTCATTGTGATGGATTCTCCTCCACCAATGGAAAATGTCCGTCCTTTTATTTTTATTGCTTCTTTAATGGAAAAGGCTGGACTTAACGTTCCTAAAATCTATGAGAAAGATGAAGAGCGAGGTTTTCTTCTGCTGTCGGATATGGGAACTAAAACATACTTAGATGTTCTTGATTCACATAATGCAAATGCATTGATGGATGATGCAACCGACGCATTGATCCTCTGGCAAAAAGCGAGTAGGCCTGGTGTTTTACCTGAGTACAATCGAGAAGTACTATTACGAGAACTCAATCTCTTTCCAGAATGGTACTTAAAGTGTCATCGTGGCATGGAACTGACAGATAATCAGCAAAAGATGTTAGATCGTACTTTTGATTTGATTGTCGATAAGGTTTTATCTCAGAGCAAAGTTTTTGTTCACCGCGACTATATGCCACGTAACTTGATGGTTGAAGAGGTTAGAAATCCAGGAATCTTAGATTTTCAGGATGCTCTCTATGGTCCAGTCAGTTACGATATTGCGAGCCTTTGTCGTGATGCTTTTATTTCATGGGATGAACCTGTGGTGATCGACTGGACAATTCGCTATTGGGAAAAAGCACGAAGAGCAGGCATTCCCGTTCCTCAGGATTTTGGACAGTTTTGGATGGATGTTGAGTGGATGGGATTACAGCGTCACTTGAAGGTTCTTGGTATCTTTGCTCGGATTAATTATCGAGATGGAAAGCCAAAATATTTAGCCGATACCCAAAGATTCTTAGGTTATGTTCAAACAACCGTTCATCGATATGATGAATTGAAACCTCTAGCTCACTTTATAGATTCCTTAGAACAAGTCGGAAAAGAGACACTTTACACTTTCTAACCGTTATGAAAGCGATGATTTTAGCCGCAGGCCGAGGCAAAAGAATGATGCCGTTGACGGCAAATGAAGCCAAGCCTTTGTTATCTGTGTGGGGGCGCCCAATGATTGAGTGGCAAATTTTGCGACTCAAACAAGCGGGTATTCGTGAATTTGTCATCAACACGGCTCACTGCTCAGATCATTTTTTCCCGGTTCTTGGAGATGGTTCAAAGTACGGGGTTCAAATTGAATACTCAGTGGAAGGGGCTTTAGCAACGTGTGCCCTAGAAACACGAGGTGGCGTGATTCA
>JAFTYR010000074.1 GCA_017461315.1 Burkholderiaceae bacterium
GGCCTTTCCTGTTAATAAATTTTCGTTAGTGTTTTAAATTTTTAGCAATTTTCTCTCGAACAATAATGGCCCAAAGATTCATGCCTAGTACTAAAACAAGTAGAACAAACGCAGTACCACATTGAATTGGAACAGCAACTTCTGGAGCCGTTCCGGTCGTTGTCAGTACATAGATGTGATAAGGCAACGACATCACAGCAGAGAACACTGAGTCAGGAAGATGTGGCGTTGAAATCACCGCTGCGGTAAACATAATGGCGCTGGTTTCTCCCGCAGCTCTGGCTAAGGCCAAAATAGCACCGGTTAATAGACCAGGGAGCGCAGCGGGAAGCACTACGCGGAAAATTGTCTGACTCTTGGACGCCCCTAACGCATAAGAAGATTCACGCCAAGCATTCGGCACCTGAGAAAGGGTTTCTTCAACAGTATTGATAATAATTGGAAGTGTTAAAACAGCTAACGTTAAAACACCAGATAGAACACTAATTCCAAAACCACAAAGGGTCACGAAAAAGGCTAAACCAAATAAACCAAAAACGATTGAAGGAACACCTGCAAGATTCGCTACCGCTAACTTGATTATATTTTTCAAAACACCATCTTTAGCATACTCATGAAGCCAAATTGCACAACCTACACCAAAAGGTAAGGCAATACACATAGCACCAAAGGCTAATAGGAAGGTACCTACAATACAAGGCCAAATTCCACCTTCAGTCATCATATTGCGAGGAGATTCCGTTAGGAAAGACCAGGAAACCTCAGAAATACCATTCCAAACGATGTATACGACCATCGATAAGAGAACCGCTACATTTATTACAGCAGCTACCTTTAAAAGAAGAAAGAATACTTTTTCTTGAACTTTTCTAGACTGACTTGTACGGTTACGTCTACTCATACGAAAAGACATTTCATCAGAAACCGTTTCTGAATTTATTGTCGTTATTGTGGTCATTGTTAAGCTCCAGTCTGAACTTTTAACTTATATTTTTCAGAAATATGGAAAGCAACTACATTGAATAGGAAAGTAAATACGAAAAGGACGATGCCAGTCGCAAATAAAGCAAAGTAGTGCTCACTTCTAAAAGGAGCTTCAGCCATTTCTGCCACAATCGATGCAGGCATTGGACGAACTGGATCGAAAAGGTCTTCTGGGATGATCGCCGCGCCTCCGGCTACCATCAAAACCACCATGGTTTCGCCAATCGAGCGACTCATACCCAGCATCACTGCTGTAGCAGTACCAGAGAATGCTCCGGGGAAAGTAATCTTACGCATCGTTTCCCAACGAGTAGCACCAAGAGCCAGTGAAGCTTCTTTTAAAGCACGGGGTACACCTTGGAAAGCATCCTCAGTAATAGAACAAATGGTTGGAACTGCCATAAATGCTAAAAGTAAAGAAGCGTTAACCAGATTTAAACCAGTTGGAGCCCCGAATACATTTTGTAAAAATGGAGCGATCACTACCATACCAATGAAACCAATCACAACCGATGGAAGCGCTGCGAGCAATTCAATAAAAGGCTTAACAATGCTACGCACTCTAGCTGACGCAATTTCACTCAGGTAAGCCGCGGTCATAACCCCTAACGGAATCGCAATTAATCCCGAGAGGATCGTAACAACCAAAGAACCAACGATTAAAGAAAGAATGCCAAATGCAGGAGGAGTTTCGGTTGGATACCAATCTACACCAAAGATAAAGTTAAAGAAGGATACAACTCGGAAAATAGGAGTTCCTTCAGAAAATAGAAAGTAAACGATACCGAAAAGACTTAACAATGAAGTCAATGCAATCAACAAAAACAGTTTTTCGAAAAATTTTTTGCTTCTCTTTAACACAATGAGCCCCAACACTCTAACGACAAAGCCATTGTTCTGTAACTAAAACTCAAGCCCGAAGACGAAATATGACTTCGGGCTTAATTTCTAGCTACTTACTAAGTGGAATAAAACCAACTTCTTTAACAAGCTTCTGACCTTCTGCACCAAGCGTATAGTCAACCAAGCGAGCTACAGCACCCTGTGGTTTGTCATTGGTGTAAAGATATAAATCACGAGCCAAAGGCCATTTACGATCTAAAGCGGTTTGAGCGGTAGCTTTAACGCCATCGATATCAACTGCCTTAACGTTATTACCAAGGTATCCGATACCGATGTAACCAATTGCGTTTGGATTCTGAGCTACTGTTTGAACGATAGCGCCATTAGAGGCCTGAAGAAGAGCGCGAGCTGTAATGCGTTGCTTCTTCATAACCAAACTTTCCCATGTTTCATAAGTACCTGAAGATGTATCACGAGAAACTACAACAACTGGAGCATCCTTACCGCCGACGTCTTTCCAGTTTTTAACTTTGCCTTTAAACAATTGACGCAACTGATCAACACTTAAATCTTTAACCGGATTAGTTGGGTTGATAACAGGAACGATTGCATCAACAGCAACAACAATCTGATTTGGTACTACATTCTTGTTCTTAGCTAATGTAACTTCACCAGATTTGATTTCACGAGAACTCATAGCGACTTTAGTTAAACCGTCGACAAGTGCCTTGATGCCGTTTCCAGAACCACCACCAGAAAGTTCGACTGTGACATCAGGATTTAATTTCATGAAGGATTCGGAAACTTTCTGCATAACTGGTAATACAGTTGTAGAACCAGATACGGTAACAGTTTCTTGAGCATTAACAACAGAGAAGGCAGCGGTTAACACAGTAGCGAGAACAATTTTTTGAAATTTCATTTTTCTTTCCTATAACGATTAAAAGTTAAGTTTTTTCTTTGTGTTTGATATGGCGGGGAAGTCTAGGGAGCTCGTATGAAAGAAAAATGTCAGTAATATGAACTTTTTATGACAGCTGAAAAAAATAGTAAATAGTCATCAATCCGTCATAAAGATGAAACACAGCTGTCATTTTTGATTCCTAAACTTGCGTCCAATTCGAACTATTTATTTCAATAAAAAAATTCATGTACACACAAACACAAGGATGTTCATCTTTTAATCAAATTAAGATGCAAGCTCAGGGAGTTAACTTCTACTA